>JAJAYR010000358.1 GCA_026786155.1 Pyrinomonadaceae bacterium | reverse complement strand
GGCAATTTGTGCCATACATCGCCCATTTGAGATAACCGATTTTGCGCGAATCGGCGCGGCTAATTTCTTTTTCGAGGCGGTATAGCGCCGGGCTTGGACGCATCCCGGCGAGTCTCGCAAACTGCGATTTCGCCACGGTCGAAAGCGCCGTGTATTCTTTGAGCGAAAGGCGTTTTTCGTCCTTCGCACGGCGAGCGATTTCAGCCGTTTGCGACAAAATCGCCGTGTCTTTCGCACGCCTGATTTGTAGATAAATTGATTGATACATCCCGTTGCGTCGGAGTGCCGCGAGGTGAAAATCGCGCTCGGTTTGTTCGAGCAAAATCTGTAAAATCTGGCTCGCGTATTGTTTTTCCTCGAAGTCCGGGTTAACGGTTTGATTAACTATGAATTCGAGCCGCTCTCCATTTTTTCCCGTCGTGAAGCGACGTGCCGAGCGCACCACTTCCCGCGAGTAGAGCGCGTCGAGATTGAGGTCAATCCATTCTAAAATTTCATCGCGCGTTAAAGGAAAAATCGAGAACTCAGAGGCTTTCGGCAACGCGGTTTCAACGAACGGAGCGTTATAGCGAAAAGCATTGCGGGCGCGAATGTTGTCAGCATTTTCGATTTTCCGGCAAGTGACAAAATGCCGCGCCGCCTGCACCGCTCGCCCGCCGATCTCAAAACCGACAAAGACGAGTTGCAACATTTTAGCAAGCGGTTGAACGTCCGTCGGCAGATATTCCGCAGTGATTTCGCTGTCGAGTTCGAGAACGACTTCCGTGTGCTGGCTGCCCGACATTCGAAGTCCCAAAAGACCGTCTTCGTCGTATTGCTCGTGCGAGTCGAGACGCAGATAATCTTCATCAAGCTCTTCGATTGATTTTCCTTCGTCCGCGAGATAAAAAGCGGCGAACTCGTCGTGCGTCGCTTTGGTGATTGTGCCGCGCGACAGCTTACTGCGGACGAATTCCATTTCCGCATCGAAATTCGGAGTCGATTGGGCGAGCGGCGACAAATTCTTTTGGGCTTCGCGGACTCTTTTTTCGTCTCGCTCGGTGAGCTTGATTTCGCCAATTTCGGTTTCGGTCGTTTCAATTTCAAGGTCATTCACCGAAGCCGTCACGCGCGTCATTTCCATACCGAGTAGTGCCATTTCTTTTAATACTTCAGAGACGTTTCGCTCCTGACGGCATTCGCGGTAATAATGGCTGGCGATTTGTTCAAGCTCGAACTGCGCCGCCTGCGGGTCGGCGATTAATTTAACGCAGCGAACAAATTCTTTCGCGTCCTCGATGTTGCCGAGAACGCGGGTTGCGTAAGTCAAACTTAAAATTTTGACTCTTTCGAGCGCGGGCGTTTCGTCGCCTTCCGCAACGCGCACGACGATGCTGCCGCCTAAGACTGAGTTTTCTTCCAACTCGCGCCGGAATAATTGATTAGCCGACAAGTGCCGCGCCCAGTCGTTCATCGGGCTGCCCGAAGATTCGGTGCGGTAAGCGAAAAGCGGAGAACTCGCGGGCGCGAATTCGCGCAAAGCTGATAGCGATAATTGATTTGCAGACATTGATTTTTTCCTCTCAAGTGATTTATTTTTGAAGGGTGAGCGGTTTCCCGTCCACCTAATTTCACTTTTTTGCAAACTTTAAAAATCCCTTTTGCCGAATTTCCAAGCACGTTGGGGCAAGCGGGAGCTGTCGCCGTCCGTCCATTTGAAAAGCCGCTTAAATTTATTTTATTTCCAGCCAAGCTCGGTGTTCGGCAAGCGAGATTGGCAACCTTCCGCCAAAGCGGAAAGGTCGGTGCGCCCGCGGGTCCATTCGATTGTTTTTAGGTTTATTATTTGCCCGGCGGGAATGTTACCGGGCGAGAAAAACCGGGCGGCGTTTGCACGGTTTCCTTCGCATGTGGTCTGATGAACAGACCAGCAGTGGCTCAATCGTCAGACCACCTATCTCACACAGAAGACTTAAAAGTGTTATAAAATCAGGCTTTCAACGATTTTCGTATGGTGAGGCAGGGTGGTCTGACAGTCAGTCCACTTTCATCTTTACGAAAAAAAAGGCGCGGGCAGATATGATTCTGCCCGCGCCTTCAAAAATTAGTATTACAAATTAGCTTTCGCTTCTGCTTCTCGCTCGCATCAACCGGCTACTTTGATGCCGTAGCGTTTGATTTTTTTAATTAAACCGTAGCGGCTCAAACCCAATTTAATCGCCGCGCGTGAAACATTTTGATTACTCTCCGCCAAAGTTTTTTTGATCAGCTCTCGGTCGAATTCCTCAACCGTTTGCTTGTAACCGCCGCTGCTACCGGCGACGAGTCGCAATCCAATTCCTGTTTGCGGCAGCGGCGGCGCGGGATTCTCTGAAGTTCTGAACTCGACGCGCGTTTTCTCAATTTCGCGGAGCCTTATTAGTTGCGAAACAATCAGGTCGGTGGTTAATTCGAGCGTCGAATTTTGCTCCGTTTGAGCGTTCGACCGGTTGCCGCTCGATAACGCCGCGAGACACGCATTTTCAACGAACGCGCGCAGCTCGCGGACGTTGCCGCGCCACTCGGCATCTTCAAGCAGTCGCAAAACCTTTTTGTCCGCCGCGACCTTTTGCATAGATTTCCGGCTAAAATCTTTGATAAAGATGCGCGCAAGGTGCGAAATTTCGTCGCGCCGTTCACGAAGCGGTTTGAGCCGAATCGCGTGCGCGGCGATGCGGTAACGCAAATCTTCGCGCAGAACCGATAAATCACGGTGCGTCGCGCAAATTACACGCACGTTAACGGGGCGCGCAACGATGCTTCCGACGCGCACGACGCGCTTTTCTTCGACGATTTTGAGTAGCTTGGCTTGCATTTCGGACGCGAGTTCGCCGATTTCATCGAGAAAAATCGTGCCGCCGTCTGCCGCTTCAAATTTTCCCGTCTTCGCTTGAAGCGCGCCGGTGAACGCGCCTTTTTCATATCCGAAAAGCTCCGATTCGATCAGCGCGGGCGCAAGCTCCGCGCAGTTAAAGGCGACGAACGGCTTGTCTTTGCGCGGACCCGAATCGTGAATGAGTTGCGCCAGCCGAGTTTTACCCGTTCCGGTTTCGCCTAAAAGACACACATCGAGAAAGTCGTAACGGGCGAACAGTTCGAGGCTTCTGGGTTCACTAAAATTATTGAGCATTTGATTGTATTTTTATAATTGCAAAATTTAGTCGAAGCAAAAATATGCCGACGGCGTGTTTTCCTTCGCAGTTTTGCCGGAAACCGGTCGCCAAAAAATTTACCCTCTATATATAAAAACCCTGCTGAAGCCCGAAGGTTACTTCTAGCTCGAAAACTTTTTCATTTTTTTTCGCGGCTGGAATCACTTTGGACAAACATTGCAGCAAAACGGTATATTTTAAAGTAAAGCCTGACTCTTTCTTGCGATTGACCAATCAACCGAAAGCAGTAGTAGTGGTTTGAAGTCTAAACCAATGATTGAACCGTTTTGGGATGTATTACGGCGGTTTTCAACGACTGAAAACAACCTGCCGGATTCGATAGAAGAACCGTCTCATCAAAAAAATTCAGAAGATTCTTTTCTCGCCGCCTTGCCCGTCGTGCGAAAAATCGTGCGCCGCCGTTTCATGTTGCCGAGGCATGCGGAAGCTTTAGATTTGGAGCAGGGAATTATTCTCAGATTATTAAATTGGCGCGAGAAGTATCCAGAAAAAAGCAAGGAGATGTCTGAGGGCGATTGGGAATCGTTCGCCGCCCGTACGGCTTATAACGAAACGCATCGTCATTTTTCCAAAACCGCGGCGGACGCGGCACATCTTCCGCTCGATGTTGCGGACGGGATTGAAAGCCCGCAGTCGGTCGCCGGGGACTCGGACGCCGAATTTAAATCGCTTGCTCGTTGCGTCTGGCAGGAAACTTGCCAACTGTCTCTAAGGCAAAGACGCGCTCTGCTGCTTCACAGCCGAAAGCTAATCGTCTATTTTCAAAAAGGCGGCATCAAAGACGAGGAATTGGCGCAAAGTTTGGAGATGGAAATCGGCGAATGGCTTGAAGTTGTAACCAAGCTGCCTTTGCCCGACGCTCAAATCGCTCGCGTCGTCGGCGCAATCGGCGAACGCCAAAATCTGGAATCCGTCATCAATTCGATCAAAAAAGCACGACACGAAGCCCGCGCGAAGTTCCGAAAATTAACGAACAAATGAAAACAGTCGAACATTTAACAAAAGAGCAGCTTGCCGCTTATGCCGCCGATTCGCTCGCGCAAATCGAATCGAGCGCGGTCGAAAAGCATTTGTTGCAATGCCCGGCTTGCAGAGAGGCACTGCCAGTGCCGACACCGGAGCAATTTTGGTCTGCGCTGCTCGAAGACGAACCGGAACGCGAAGAAATTTACGGAGGCGCAAATCTTTCGCCTGCGGCATCGCCGCTTTCCGCTGTTTTCGCGTTTTTCCGGCAGCCGGCATTTTTGGGCGCTTGCGCTTTAATTTTGATAGCGGCTCTTTCGCTCTTGATTTGGCGGGGTGGAAGCGCATCGCACCAATCGAAAACGGAACTCGCGCAAACGAATCAGGCTCCAAAAAATGCGAAAACACCAAACAGAGAAAGCAATTTGCCGACAATCGAAAAATCGCCCGACGCGCCCGGCGACGAAGCTCAAAAAATTGAAAATCCTCAAAATTCCAAACGGCAACCACTGCCGCGCTTAATAAAGCCGGACGCAAACCTACCGCAGTCGAAGGGAAATCTAAGCGAAGCGTCAGAAACGCAAAATAGGGAATTGGCGCAATTACTCGAAAATGTGCCGCCAGCCGTTTCGTCGTTGCGCCCGAGTCAAGAAATGATTTTGCGCGGCAAAGTAGATAAGCCAAATTCTAAACTTGCCGCGCCGGCTTTTTCCCTGCTCGCACCTGTCGGCGAAACGGTGCTTGAAACTGTGCCGGAGTTTCGCTGGCAAAAAATACCGAACGCGACAAGCTACCGGATTTCGGTACTCGACGCGGAATTTAATGAAGTTGCAACGGCGGAAGTTTCAGGAACCAGTTTCAAGCTCGATAAGCCTTTAAATCGCGGCGCGAAATACTTGTGGCGTGTCGCGGCGCAAACCGCAAGCGGTGAAATCGTCGCGCCGTTTCCACCGCAGCCGCCCGCCGTTTTCCGCGTCGCCAGAGAAAAAACTGAAAATCAAATTGAGTCGCTGAAGAAAAACGAAAACAACAGATTGAAGCTCGCTGTCTTTTACGCTCAGGAAGGAATGCTCGATGCCGCCGCCTGCGCTTTGAAGGAAATTCTGGCGAAGAATCCGAAACACAAAGCGGCGCGGTGTCTCCTCGCGCAAGTCGAGAGATGGAAGAAAGAAAATAATGCGACCGTTCAACGCTGCGGACCTTCAACGGCGACAAAGGCAGACCAGTAAAAAGGATGATTAAACGGCGCGGGACGCTTCAAGGCTTCGAGCTGCGCCGCCCGTAAAGCATTTGCCGATTCGGTTACGTTTCCGTTCAAAACGCGATGAAAATTCAGCATCAAATCGGCGGTCGCTTTTTCTTCGACCGCCCACTGCGCTGCGACGACCGATTGACCGCCCGCTGCTAAAAAAGCCCACGAAAGACTGAGCAAACCTTCGCCGCTCAAGACTTGCCCGTTGCTCGTGTCGCAACTCGAAAGAACGACGAGACTGTCCGGCAAATTCATCTGCAAAATTTCTGAAACCGTCAATCGCCCGTCGTCGCCCGAATCCTCAGTGAAAAGCAGCGCGGAATTGAACGGGTCGGTTTGATCAATTCTGCCGTGAACCGCGAGATGCAAAACTTTAGCTTGCGCGGCTTCCGTTTTGACGCGCCTTTCGGTCGCGGCGGTTTTAACGAAAATTGACGACGGCGCATATAGCTTGCCGATGTCTTTTGCCTCGCGCTCAGCTTCCGGCAAGGCAGGGGAATCTTTTCGCGTCGAATTGGCGAAAGCGACTAAATTCTTTGGGTTAGTTTTTGAAGTTGTCGGCGATCTCGCTCCGGTCAAAACGCCGAGCGATGGGGCGTAGGAAATTTCGCGTTCTTCGACGAGGTATTTATTGGATGACGTTATCAACGCTTGGAACGGCAATTCCCACAATGCGCCGTCAGGCACGATGATTAAATGTTTCGCATTGGCAATTTCGCCTTCCGCAGCTTTGAGCAAGGAGTCATATAATGCCCGCGCTTCCCGTTTGAATGTCGGGCTGAAAGTCAGAATGCTTTCGCGGTAACGTCTGATTTGCTCACGCAGTTTCGCTTCGCTGGCGGGCAGGGCAATTACTTTCGGCGGCTCGTTTGCTTTGAGAACAAAAGCGAAACACTCATTGTCGGCTATAACATATGAAACGACGGTGGTATCGGCTGGAAGATTAGATATTCGGCTTGAAACATCGTCGCCCAAGATTTTAGTCGATCTGCTTTGCAGCTTTTCCCGCAGCACGCGCGACTTCAGCTTCTCCGAAACGGCGAGCGCCTGCTCCGGTTTATTAGCTTTAGCGAATAGTTTGATTAGACCGTGATACGCCGCCGATTTGTCCTGCATAAAATAGACTTTTTCAGGTTCTCGCCCGGCGACGCGGCGGCTTAAATTTTCAGTAATCGCAACTGCTGTGCTTAACCATTTTTCGGCTGTCACAGGCGAATCTTGCAGGAAAGTTACTCCTAAATTCGTCGCGCACAAATACCGCAGATTTTCGATTTTCTGCGCTGTTGCATATTCATAACATTCAGTCGCATTGATGCGAGCCGATGTGTTTTCGCCTGTCAGATTCTGATTTGAGGACAACCGCCATAGAATCTCCGCGCGACGGACCGAGGCGGTCGATTGGCTTAGTACCTTCTGCAAAATCTCAACTGCTTTTTTATATTCTCCGCGAACTTGTTCGAGCGAAGCCAAACCTTGTAGGCTCATCGTTTCTAATTCGAGGAAATTATTTTTGACAGCTAAGTCTCGGACGCGCTCGAAAAAGACTTGCGCCTGCTTATAATCTCCGATTCCGCGATAAGCGACGGCTAAGTTTTGCTGCGTCATCGCGTAATTGAACCAATCTTTTTCTCTTTGCCAAATTTCGGCGGATTTTTCCAAATACCCGATGGCTTGCCGGTGCGACCGCTGCTCATTAAGTAAATGCCCGAAGTCATTTAAGATAGCGGCGCGAGAATAACTGTCGTGCGGCGAATCGGAAAGCTGCGCCAGAGCGGATTCAAGATTTGTAATTGCTTCGGCGTATAAGCCGTTTTTTAGTTGGATGAAACTCACGCCGGATAATAAATCGGCTTTAAGGCGGTGTGGTTCGCCGCCGTCTTTTTGGACTATATCGTTCCCTGAATCAATAATTGTCAGACCTTCTTTATAAAGCCTTAACGCGGGCTGGTATTCTCCATTTTCGACTTTAAGAGCGGCTTGAACCTTCTTCAATTTGATGCTGAAGAGCCATAATGCCTTTCGGGTTTCATCTGCAAAAGAAACGTATTGATTTTCCGCGAGCGATGCGTAGATTGCCGCCTGTCGGTCGTTTTCCAAATAAAATTCAATTTCTGCTCCGAGCAATAGATTTTCCGCGTAACTCGCCGTATCGTTTTTTGAACTCGATTCTAAACATTGCTTTATCAAACGAGAGGCATCCTCGAAATTGTCCTGACCGGAGGCGAGACGCGCTGCTTTGCAAGGTGAATCGTTAATGGGCTTGCTCAATTCCTGCCCTGAAGCGCACAGTAACTGGGCGAAAAAGAGCAAAATCAACCCAGCCGTTTTTCGCTTCCATAATACAAAAATTTTACTTTTATCAAGTGTATTTACCACCGTCATTGAATTGTTTGACCGGCATCGCGAATAAATTTGATTTAGCCGAATTACTTTTGATAGCCGGTCATCTTTATTGTTTCGATTCCAAATTGCAAGGCGCGTTTTTACGCGAGACTCACCGTGCGTGTGCCGTCGCTGCACTCGGTAACGACGACCGTGGCGATTAATATGTTGTAAGTCGTCGTTTCACAAGTTACCCGCGGAGCAGATCTTGTGCGACCGCCTTCCTGCGGGTCTTGCGGCGGATCGTCATAGCCCAAAGCCGTCAGCGGCATCAAAGTGCCTGCGGCGAGGCTCAAAACGAGTAACGAACGAATGATTGATTTGCGAATTTTCGATTGATTTTTCATTTTTCTTTATTTTCCTTCCTGTGTTTTTTATTTTTTTGGTTTTGTTTATTTATTTGTCTCGCCGCGCCGAAGCACGTATTTTTCAAAAAAAACGATTTCGAGCAGCGAATGGTAAAAACTGCGAACTCCGCCCAAGCCGTGTTTGTCCGGTTTACCGAAAACCGTCCAGAGCGGCGTGTTTGGAGATTGCTTTTCGACGGCGGCAATGAGTTGTCTTGCTTCGCTCGCCGGAACTTGTGTGTCCAATTCGCCGTGCGCCAGCAGAATCGGAACCTTTAAATTGCTCGCCATATTCGGAACGGCAATTTTTTCTAAAGCCTGTTTGGTTTGCGGATTGGTCTCGTCGCCGAATTCCGTGCGGCTCGTTCCGACGCGCCAAGCCGGGTCATTTGCCTGCAAAGTTGCGAGATTTGTCGGCGCGGCTTGAGCGGAAACGGCAGCAATTTTATCGGGAAAACGCGCCGCGGCGAGCAGCGCCAGATACCCGCCATAAGAAAATCCGCGCAGCATCACGCGGTTTGCATCAAGATCTGGTTGTTTTTTTATCCAGTCGAGAAGTCCGGCAACGTCGTTTAACTGATTCGCGCGAAATTCGCCGTTATCACCGAGCGAAAACGATTTCCCAGCGCCGCGGGAGCCGCGCACATTCGGATAAATGACGACCGTATCAAGGTCATTTAGATAATAAAGATCGTTGTAATTGAGAACCGGACGCGACTCCTCCGACGGTCCGCCGTGAAACTCAATGATGACGGCGCGCGGCGCGGCAGCGGATTTCTTCGATTTGAACATCCATCCGCCGATTGTTTTTCCGTCCGGTTTAGACTGCCATTCAATTCTTTCAACGAGCGGAAGATTTTCGTCCGCATCTTTGTTCGGCTCGTGCGCCCAGCGCGTTATTTGCAGAGAAGAAGAATCTGCCGCGACCGTGTAAATGCTCGACGCTTCGCTCGCATAATCGAGATTAAAAGCGACTTGTTTGGAATCGGGCGACCATTCGAGATTCGTTATTGCGCCCGGATTGAGTTTAGAAACGGATTCGAGTTTTCCGGTTTTCAAGTCATAAAAAACGAGACGCGAAACGCCTCTGTCGTTAAAAACAAAAGCGGCTTTCGATTCATCGGGCGAAAGCCGTGCGATTTCGATGTCCGCCGCTTCGTTTTTATAAATTGTTGTCCATTCTTTGGTGGAAAGATTTATTCGCTCGAAGCTCAAAAACTCGCCCGTGCTGTTGCTCGTCAAATAAATGTATTTGCCGTCGGTGCTGAACTGCACATCGTCAATGCCGAAAGCGTCTTTCTCCGATTTGTTGAGCAGAGTTTTCTTTCCGGTTTGCGGTTCAATAAGCCACAGGCGCGTCATATCGGCGAGATTAACGTATTCTTCGACGGCAACAAATCGGTCGTCTTTTGACCATGCAACCGCCTGCACCATATAAGGCGACGAAAAAACAATCCTTTTCTCCTCCGGCTTAAAAGGATTTTGCCAGGCTATTTCCATCCCTTTCGTGTCGGGTGCAGAGAAGCTGTAAGCGACGTATTTGCCCGAAGGCGACCAAATCGGCTGGACACTGCGCGTTCCAATATCTGTTAATGCCACACTTTGTTTGCTTTCGTGATTCCAGACAAACATCCGGTAGTTGAGTTTTCCATCTGTGTCCTGGTTGTAAAGATAATTTTTGCGGTCGTCCGACGGGTAAATATCGTAAGCAGGTAATGGAAAAGTCAGTATCGGAGTCGGCTGTACTTCCGGCTGCCGGTAAGTGAGCAGGGAAGCGGTTCTGCCAAATTCTTTGACGATAATCTTGTTATCGACCGTCCAGCCTTCGACAGGCGACGCTTGATAATAATTGTTGTATCTTTCCGTCGCCTTTGCCAGCGACATCGGGACTTCCGCCGTTCCCTTAAGGGTAAGTCCGTCCGGCGCGGGAAACGCTCCTGCAGTGTTATTAACGACCTGCGCGGAAAGTTCCTTCGCTTGGAAGGCGAAAAATATCGCTAAACAAAAGATGAGCTTTATCGCTGTTCGCATAAATGATTCTTTTACTTCATCACTTCATTTTTCTTGAATAAAAAGCGGCAGAAGTAGATTGCACAACGACAAAAGTGTCGCCCGTACAAAATTATTTTAATTTTAATTAGCGTGAAATTTAGACCCGGGTTATCGTTACGGAGCTAAAATGCTACTCCCTTTTCAACCAACGGTTGTGAAATTAGAGCTAAGTTTTGAATACGATTATTTTCCTAAAACAGGCAACATTTCGTCAAGCGGAGAAATAAAATTTTCTC
>JAJAYR010000357.1 GCA_026786155.1 Pyrinomonadaceae bacterium | reverse complement strand
TGCTCGGTTTCGTTCAGCCCTAGAATATCGCGCAAAACGATTTTATCCAACTCCAAACGGTCGGCTTTGACTTTTTCAAACGAAACTTCTTCGGGCGACGGCGCGATTTCTTTGAAAACCGATTCGGCGGAAGTTTTTAGAAGGTTTTTAAGAGTCGCATTTTAGTTTGCCTCTTGTTTCGGTTGTTTGAAATTAACTATTAAATCCAAACAACAGAGGCATCTGATTGTCTTGTTGTTTTTTAGAATCGCCATTTACAGGTAAGGATGGAGATTCAAGAAAGAAATTACTTTTGCGTTTAATGCGCTTCAAAATCATTTCATAGTATTCAGGATTTAGTTCGTAAGTAATATAACGGCGTTTATTTAATAGACAAGCGATTGCCGTCGTTCCTGTGCCTGCAAAAGGGTCAAGCACGATTCCGTTTTCAGGACAACTTGCTCTAACCATTCTTTCGATAATTTCCAGAGGCTTTTGCGTCGGGTGGTCTTCACGCTCGGCGTGAATTCGGTGAAGACGCGAAACCGACCACAAATCTTTCGGATTATAGCCGACTTCAAGCCATTTTTTACCGACAAAGATTGAACGACTGCGGGCTTTTTTAGTTTCTTCGTCGTATGGAATCCGAATTGAATCAAGGTCAAAATAATGGTCTTTCGATTTAGCAAAAAATCCGATTGTATCGTGAACCGAACTGTAACGGCGAGTGCTGCCGCCCATACTCGGAACTCGCCTGTCCCAAATTATTTCGTTGAGCATAATCATTTTGGATTTCAAAAAAACGAAAATTTCGGGGCTGTATCGCCAAGTAGCGAAAATATACAAACTGCCATTTGGCTTGAGTTTAGAAATAGCAAGGCTCAACCATTCTTCAGTCCATCGCAAAAAGGCTTCTGATTCTTGCTTGTCAGAATCGTTTCCATAATCTTTTCCAAGATTATATGGCGGATCAGCAACAATTAAATCAATAGATTCGTCAGGTAATAATTGCATACCTTCTAAAGCGTCTTGATTTAAGACCTTATCTACGAATTGAGAGATTTTATTTTGGTTTGGCATTTTTTCTCGCTTCCTTTCTTTCATTTTGCAGTTTAATAAGAGCGTCATATTCCGGCTTCAATATTTCCAAAAATTCATTTCTCGTTCTTTCCGTAGTAGGATGTTTATATTTGAACTGAATCTTGTTATTTCCCAGATTAATATAGAATTTGTCAGCCAATTGAGGAGAAAAGACAATTAAATTATTAACATCCGTGCTTAGTTTTACAGAAACATTATCAAATTCAAACCCGAAACAAACATAGCTTATTCTATTCGATATTCCTTCATTGTAAAACTCATATAACCTTGTCAGTGAAGCAATATCATTAATACTATTGCTCGAAGGAATTTGAAAGATTTTGATATTTACCGGATAGCGATTTGCTCCTTTCACAATCACACAATCAATTACATCAGCATCAGGAAAATCAATATCAACGTCTGTAATCCCAAGTTTTCCAGCATTGAGTTTAGCCTGTTGAGCGATAACTTGTTCAGCAATCCAACTAATTGAACGGGTATGAGGTTTTAATCCATAAGGTAAAACTTTTGAATCCGCAATATCAAAAAGCGGGATTAGATTAACAGTTTCAAGAAATACATTTTTGACGATTTCCAGTTCGCTGTTAATTAAATTTATTTCAGTTTCAAGAATGTCATTGTTCATTTGTGAAAGGATACATTTGCTATTTGGGATGTTGAAAATCTATTTTATGAAATCACTGTCGGGAAATTTATTGTCTTTACCGGAAGTTTCGACAATCGGCAAACCCAAATCGAGATGGTGTTTCTCGATAATCTCGCGCGTCCACGACATCAAAATCGCCACCGCGCTTCGTTCGGTGAGGTGAGTTTTGTTTAAGGAGTTCGTCATTTCAAATAAATTGCCAGATAAAAAACCGCGACGGCAAACAATGTCAAAAGAATTGCCGCTAAAATAAACCAGCCGTTCGGCGCGTTTTCGTGTTCTTCCCAAATGACTTCGATTCGTTTCGGCTGGACGAGTTTAGATTTGCGGCGCATCGAAGCGGCGGATTTTAATTCGGGTTCTGCCTGAATTGCCGGTTTCGGAATCGGCGCGTCCGCAGGTTTTTCTTCAAGTTTGAGTTTAGTTGTTTGCTTCGGCGCATCGCCGTTTTTGAGTGCGGCGTTTTTTGGCGAATCTCTCAGACTCATCACCACGTCCGGCGCAACCGAGCCGCCGCAGTTATAGCAAAACAGCGAATTTTCGCGCACGTCCGCGCCGCAGGTTTGGCAAATTTGATTTGTAACCGATGTTTCAGCCATCTGTTTTAATTGACGAATTTTCAGACCAAAGCCGGTGAGAATTTAACGGCGATTCGCGCGACAATTTTTTCTATTGTCTGATTGTTATCTAAAATGATTTGCCAGAAAACTTCATCCGGGTAACGATTTTCATCTTTTCGCAGCATTGCCGACAATTGGGAAAGCAGGCGATGCTGGACTTCGTTAATCGAGCGCATCATTTTTGGATTGGTTAAATCATCCGTTCCGACTTCATATGTTTCACGCGCCGCCACCGTCAATTCCCAAGCCAGCCGCGCCAAAAAATCGGCTTGCTCATTGTTTGATAAATCCGAAAAAATTTCAATTGCTTCTTTTTTGTTCATATCAATCAATCGTTTCGCGTTCCAAAGCGTTGATGTCGAAATTTCTTTCAAGCAGAATTTTGCATCGCACGTTTCCATTTAAAATTCTTCCGTCCGATTTTACCTTCAAAGATTCGCCTTTTCCGGCTCTCAAAGATTCAATAATCGTTTCGTTAGAAAATTTTCGCCAATGTGCCAATGAAAACCTCGCCATTCCTTATCTCCAAAGTTTCGTCGGAATGAATTAAATAAAGCCGAACTGATTTCTCCATCAAATTTTAGCGAAGATTTCTTTTTCTTCGCCTAAATCACGCGCCGACGGCGTGATAATCGTTTTTGCCGAAACGTAAATTTTCTCGCCGCTGGCAACCGCTTTTTTCACGTCGTCTTCGCTGACAAAATCAACCGCTTTCGATTTCGCGCCGTTCGTCTGCGGCAATTTTAATTCGTGAATAATCGTTTTAACCGGCGAATCAAGCTGATTTTGGATTTTAGATTTTGGATTGTGGATTTCCGTTTCCGCATTGCCGATTATTTTTTCAACCGGAGTTTCCGCTAATTTTTGCGATAAAAATTTATCAACCAATGCGGCAATTTCAGCGCGTTTGATGCTTTGGTCTTTGATTTCCGGCTTTTGGTTTCCGACCGGCGAATTACGAGTCGAACTGCCTTCCGCCGACTGCCTTCCGCCGACCGCCTTCCGCCAACTGCCTTCCGCCGACTGCCGACTGCCGACCGGCTTCGTCTCGAAAGCGACGCGCTTGATGTCCATCAGATGAATCGGCGAAACATTGTCCGACGTTACGTTGCCGCCCCATGAACCGCAGCCCAAAGTCATCGAAGGCGATAAATCGGTCGAAAATCCGATTGCGCCGTGCGTCGTCGGCGAATTGATAATGACGCGCGACGCGGGCATCTTTTCGCCGTATTCTATCGCGGCGGCGCGGGAATTCGTGTGCATTCCCGCCGTGTGTCCCATTCCGCCGAACTGCAAAATTTCCAAACATTTGTTTGCTCCGGCTTCGATGCCGTCAGCGACGAAAAACGCCAGCGTCGGCGAAAGTTTTTCGATTGACCACGGGAAATCGCGCCCGACTCCACTGCAATTTGCCAGCAAACAGCGCGTCCCCGACGGAATGGAAATTCCGGCAAGATTGGCGATAAAGTCGGCGGATTTGCCGACGATTTTCGGGTTCAAAGTGCGCTGTTCGGTTAATAAAATCTTCCCGACTTTTTCGGCTTCGTCCTGATTGAGAAAATGTCCGCCTTGCAATATGAATTGCTGACGAACTTCGTCGGCAACCGGCGCGTCGGCAACGACCGATTGTTCGGACGCGCAAATCGTGCCGTTGTCGAAACAAGTCGAAATCAGAATATCGGCGACCGCTTTTTCGATGTCAGCGGAGCGTTCGATAAAAACCGGAACATTTCCCGGTCCGACGCCGAACGCCGGTTTGCCCGACGAATAAGCGGCGCGAACCAAACCGATGCCGCCGGTCGCTAAAATGACGGCGGTTTTTTTGTGCTTCATCAAAGTTTCCGTGCCTTCGATGGTCGAATTGGTCAAACACTGAATCGCGTCGGGCGGCAAGCCTTCCTTCACGCCCGCTTCTTTCATCACGCGGGCAGTTTCGGCGATACATCGAGCGGCGGACGGATGCGGCGAAAGCACGATTGTATTGCGGGATTTTATCGCAATGATGATTTTGAAAATCGCCGTCGAAGTCGGATTCGTCGAAGGCACGATTGCCGCGACCACGCCGCGCGGCGAAGCGATTTCGATGATCGAATCGCTTTCTTTGACCACGCCGACGGTTTTTAAATTTTTGAAATAATTCCAAACGTCTTCCGCCGCGAAACGGTTTTTTTCGCGCTTGTCTTCCGCTTTGCCGAATCCGGTTTCTTCTTTCGCCATCGCGCCCAAACGCATCGCTTCGGCAAGCGCGGCGTTCGCCATCGCTTCGCAAATGCGGTCAATTTTCGTCTGGTCGAACTTCGCCACCGCGAGCCACGCCAGATGCGCGGCTTCGACCGCGTTCCGCGCTTCCGTCTGCGAAATTGAATCTTTATCGCTCATTACTTTGATTTAAGAGAAAGAATAGAACGCTGATTTTCAGCATTTTTAAAATAGCTGGAAGTTACGCGGTTGAAATAAATCTGAATGATAAACGCGGGATTTTTACCGAATAAACAGCGAATAGTTGATAGTGAACAGCGAACACCGCTGCCAGCGCAGCTATTCGCTGTTCACTATCAACTATTCGCTGTTCGGCAAAGAAAATAATTCGCCGACCGTCGCATTTCTTTTATCTTTTCCTTGTTCAATGGCGTAACTCCCAATAGTTTCGGCTTTAATTTTAATCCATCTTAATAAACTCTAGAAAATCAGCCTTCCAATTCTTTTTCAACCAAACTTATTTATTTTTGCTTTTGTTTCGCTCGTTCGACGAAATTTCGCTTCCGGCTTCGCCCGCGCCGAGTTGTCCGCGCGAGCCGCCCTGCAGTATTTTTTCGTCCGGGCTGTAACCGACACCTTTCGGCAGAACTCTTTCGACTTCGCCGTGCGGACGCGGAATAACGTGAACCGAAATCAGTTCGCCGACGCGCCTTGCCGCCGCCGCGCCCGCGTCCGTCGCGGCTTTGACCGCGCCGACGTCGCCGCGCACGAAAATTGTAACGTAACCCGCGCCGATGTATTCTTTGCCGATTAATTGGACGTTGGCGGCTTTGACCATCGCGTCCGCCGCTTCGACCGCGCCGATAAAGCCTTTCGTTTCGACCATTCCGAGTGCTTCCAAACTCATTATTTGTTCCTCACTTTACTAAATTTTGATGATTTTAATACTGGATAAAATAAAGGCTAAACGTATCACGCGCCGAATGCAACAGGCAAGCCCGCAAAACGGACAAAATCAATTGAAAGCATTGACATTCGCGCTTTAACAACGATATATTTCATCATTAAGAGCGTTTTCTATTCAACAGTCATTTAGGGAATTTAACAAACAAAATTAAATGTCATTAACTCTCGGCGAAAAATTGCGGCAGGCACGCGAAGCACAAGGCGTCAGCATCCGCGAAGTCGCGGAACAAACACGGATTTCCGCGCTTTACCTTGAATGTATCGAAAACGATGATTACCGAACTTTGCCGGGCGGGATTTTCAATAAAGGTTTCGTCAAATCCTTCGCCAAAATAGTCGGCGTTGACGAACAGGAAGCGTTGCAGGATTACGCCGCGCTGGTTACGACGCAAGGCGTTCCGGTCGCCGAAACGCCGAAAACCTATCGTTCCGAAGTTTTAACCGATGACCGCAGCGCGGCTTCGTCGCTGCCGACCATTATCATCGCCGTCGTTATTTTGGGTTTGATGACCGCCGGAATTTTGGCTTTCTTAAATTATTACAACAAAGAATCCGTTCCGACAGCGAACACGGCTAATTCAAACGCCAACGCGAACGCGGCGACGAATATAAATTTGGCAAACGCCAACACCGCGCCGACTTCCAACGCGCCGACGATGAATAATTTGAAAGTCGAGTTTAAAGCGTTAAACTCGCCGGTTTCGCTGACTTCGACGATTGACGGAAAAAAATCGAGCGGCAACGTAACGCCGGACGCGCCGCGAATTTTAGAGCCGAAACAAAGTCTGCGGTTGAGTTTTGCCAAAGCCCAGACGCAAAATGTGGCGATGACCGTCAACGGTAAAGCCATCACGCTCCCGACCGGCAGCGCGAATCGCAACGCGGTAGATTTTGAAATCAACGCTGAAAACTTGAAACAGATTTGGGACAGCGGGCAAATCATTTCCGCCGCGCCCGCCGCGCCGCCGCCGCCGAGATAAAGAGGTTTTATGTGGTTTATTGACAAGTTTAGATTTAAAGAATTTATTGGCAGTTTTAATTAGCCGAGTCCGCGCCCGCCGAGAAAAGTGCGGGCTTTTTTGTATCGTTTTGAGTTCACGCTTCAGCGTGCAATCGTTTCAGGAAAGTACGCTAAAGCGTGAACTCAAAGCACTTTATCAGATTATGAATATCGAAGAAATAAAAGAAGGTTTGACTTTTGACGACGTTTTATTAGTTCCCGCTTATTCGGAAATTTTGCCGAACGACACCGATACTTCGACGCAGTTTTCGCGCAACATTCGTTCGAACATTCCGCTTTGTTCGAGCGCGATGGACACGGTAACGGAAGCAAATCTGGCAATCGCGCTCGCCCAGCAGGGCGGCATCGGCGTGATTCACAAAAACTTTTCCATCGAACAGCAGGCGGAAGAAGTTGATAAAGTGAAACGCTCGGAAAGCGGAATGATTGTTGACCCGGTAACGATTCACGATAACGCGCTCGTTTCCGAAGCGTTGGACATTATGGAACGCTTCAAAATCAGCGGCGTGCCGGTCGTGAACGAAAACGGTTTTCTCGTCGGCATTATCACCAACCGCGATTTGCGTTTTGAAACGCGCACGGCAATTCCCGTTTCCGAAGTGATGACCAAACAGCCGCTCGTAACCGTTCCGGTCGGCACGACTCTGACCGAAGCTAAAGTCAAACTGCAAAAACACCGCATCGAAAAATTATTGGTCGTGGACGACGACGGGCATTTAAAAGGTTTGATTACAGTCAAGGATATTCAAAAAGCGATTCGTTATCCGCACGCGGCGAAGGACGAATTGGGCAGATTACGAGTCGCGGCGGCAATCGGCGCAACCGGCGATTTTCTCGAACGCGCCGAAGTCTTAATCAATTGCCGCGCCGATGCCATCGTCGTAGATACCGCGCACGGACACTCGTCGCGGGTCATCGAAGCCGTCAAAAAAATCAAACAAAAGTTTCCCGAAGTCGAAGTTATTGCGGGCAACATCGCCACCGCCGAAGCGACCAAAGCGTTGATTGCGGTTGGGGTTGATGCGGTCAAGGCGGGCATCGGGCCCGGATCCATTTGCTGCCAAGAGGACGCAATGATTTTGATGCAAGACAACGGAATTAAACGGATTTGTGATGTTAAACCCGGCGAAAAAGTTATTACACATCTCGGACGTGTCAGGCAAGTTACAAAAACATATCGTCGCCGACACGAAGGCAATATAGTTGAAATAAACGCGGCAGGTTGCCCCGATAAAGTGAAAGTTACACCTAATCACGAGTTTCTCGCCATTACCTTTGATGTTCCCGACAAAACTCGGCTGAAAAATGGCGCAAAATATTTTTTCTCGAAGCCAAAATACAATAAAGGCTTGCGTTGGGTTCGCGCCGACGAATTAAAACCGCAAGACGTTTTGTTAATTCCGAAGCAAAAACATGAAGCGGAAACCTGCTTTTTCGATTTAATCGATAATGTTACTCATTATAATTCTGACGACAGTTTCATCTGGGCGAATAATCCGGGCATCAACTCTAATATCGAAAATCATCCGCAATTAGCGGAAAGATTTTCCACCACTGCCGGAGTTATCAGAAGTATCGTCAAAGGAAAACGAAAACTTGTTGATAGTCTTTCGATTGAAATTAACAAATATCTCGACGAAACAAATTATCGGCGAGTTTTACAGCCGCAGAAACTAAACCGTTACATTTTTCTCGATGAAAATCTGATGCGCCTTATCGGATATTTCACCGCCGAAGGTTATACGGTCGGCAATCCGAATAATCGGCAGTTGCGGTTTGCCTTCAACGAAAATGAAACTGACTTTTGCGAAGACGTAAAAAATCTCGTCAATAAAATCTTCGGTTACGATAAAACCATATTTCGTAAAACGCCGCGCCACGCAGTTGAAGTGATGATTCACAATCACGCCATCGCCAAATTCTTTGAATGGCTGATGCCGAAAGGCGCAATCAACAAACGGCTGCCCGATTTTGTCTTGAATCAATCGCCGGAGAATTTGCGGCAATTTTTAATCGGCGCACTGCGCGGCGACGGTTGTTTGAAGGATGCGCGGCGCATCGGTTACAAAACCGCTTCGCCGCATCTCGCGCATCAAATCGCCGAGGTTTTTGCGCGGCTCGGCTATTTGGCATCCGTGCAAAGTTATGAGCCGAAACATGAAAATCATTCAACGAGTTATTATGTGCGAATCGGCGGCGAACAAGCCAAGCGATTTGCCGGAGAATTTCCCGAATTGAATTTGGATTTTCCCGAAAACATTAAAAACAGACAAGAAGTTTTCACCGATGAAGACTACTTCTACGTCGCCATTCGTTCGGTGAAAACTTTAGAAAATCAGGAACTCGACGTTTTCAATCTCGAAGTCGAAGAAGACCACACTTATATCGCCAATCGGGTCGCCGTTCACAACTGCACGACGCGCATCGTAACGGGCGCGGGCGTTCCGCAGATTACGGCGATTATCGAATGCGTCAACGCGGCAAAAGGTTCGGGTGTGCCGGTGATTGCCGACGGCGGCGTGAAATTTTCGGGCGACGTGGCGAAAGCGATTGCGGCGGGCGCGGATTCGGTGATGATTGGCTCGCTGTTCGCGGGAACGGAAGAAGCGCCGGGCGAGACGATTTTGTTTCAAGGTCGCACGTTCAAAACGTATCGCGGAATGGGTTCAATCGGCGCGATGAAAAAAGGTTCGTCGGACAGATATGGGCAGGAAGGCACGGTTTCCGATTCAAAATATGTTCCCGAAGGCATCGAGGGCAGAGTCGCTTACAAAGGAACGCTGGCGGAAATGGTTACGCAGCTCGTCGGCGGTTTGCGTTCGGGAATGGGCTACACAGGTTGCCGTTCAATCAAAGAATTGCAGACGAACGCGAAATTTATTCGCATCACGTCGGCAGGTTTGCGCGAATCGCACGTTCACGATGTCATCATTACGAAAGAATCGCCGAATTACCGGAGCGAGAGTTGATTTTTTCACCACCGAGACACAGAGACACAG
>JAJAYR010000356.1 GCA_026786155.1 Pyrinomonadaceae bacterium | reverse complement strand
TTACGCAAAAAACTCTGCGTAACTTTTGGAATGGAAGTTTTGTTTATGTAACACTAAAATTCGGAAAGATAAAAAATCTTAATCTGCAAAAAATGATGTCGGAATTTAGAGAATCGGCAATCGCGGAAATTTCAAAAGCCGATTCAAAAGAGCAGAAACAATCTTTTTACTTAAGTATAAAAAATTATTTTGGGCGTTATGCCGAAGATAAATCTCTGGCAATAAGAATCAGAGACGAGAAACTTCTTTTCGCTATTAGTGAAGGCAAAACTCTCACCGTTGATTTTGAAGATATTATTTCTGCTCCGCATAGTTTATTAAATGCGCTCTTGGCAACTCCGATTCAAAGACTCGGTATGGCAGCTTATAAAAAAATAAAAGTTATCAATGCCTCTCCAGAAATACGCGAAACTATAGATTTTATTTTGGACGAAAATACGAGTTCCACCTCAAATTAAAACACCGGCGCGACGCGAAACTCTGCACCATCGGCGAAGACACTTCAGAGATTCAAAGGTTGGTGATTGCTAAATCTTTGCTCAAAGCGTAAAAGTGAATTATGACTGAATTAAAATTGACGGCGATTTACGAAAAAGCGGAAGAAGGCGGCTATGTCGGTTACGTTGCCGAACTTCCGGGCGCAAACACGCAGGGCGAAACGATGGAAGAAGTGCGCGAGAATTTGAAAGAAGCCGTCGCACTTTTGCTCGAATGTTATCGTGAAGAAGCCGAAAAAAATTTGACGGCTTCGGCGATGAAAGAAGACTTTATTTTGCAAGCCGCCTAAAATGAAACGAACCGACTTGCTGCGCCATTTAGAAAAACACGACTGCATTTTCATCCGCAAAGGCGAAAATCATACGATTTACAAAAATTCGCGCACCGGAAGAATGACGGCGATTCCGCGCCATCGTGAAGTCAAGGAATTTTTAGTCAAAAAGATTTGCGGCGATTTGGAAATCCCGCGACTATAAATTCAAGATTCAAAATTTATAATCTTAAATCTCAAATTTTGAATTTGTCCTTTGCCTGACAAACCACACCGCGCCCGCGCTCGCCGATAAAATGCCCGAAATTATCGTCAGACTTTCCGGCGTGATTTTGTATATTGCTAAACTCGCAAAATAACTCGACAAACCGAAAATCGTCATTTCCGCGCCGCGGTCGAGCGTTGAAATGCGTCCGCGAATATAATCCGGCAAACTGCGCTGAAACATTGTTTCCTGCACGGCGTATTCCACGCCGACAATCGCCCGCGAAATGAAGGTAAAAAATGCGAACAGCCACAAATTCGGCATCAGTCCGGCGACGGAAAACAAAACGCCGTGGACGAGCAAAGACCAGCCGATAAATGCCGTGTGATTGTTCCGGCGGTCGAGCAAATCGGACGTGCGATGTGCAATCATCATTCCCAGAAAAAGCCCGAAACCGCTCGCCGTCCACAAAAGGGCGACGGCTAAATCGGGATTCCAACTTTCGCGTCCGGCGAACACGATGCCGCCCATTCGCTCGAAAACGACGTTAATCGCGCCGCCGCCCGTCGCCCAAATAATGTTCATTATCAAAATCGTCAACGCGAAATGATTTTCGATTGTGTAGCGAAAACCTTCTTTTAATTCGGTAATAAAAGATTCGCGTTCCGGCTTTTTAAATTCGATGTCAGGAGTCGCGCCAACCAAAGCGGGCGCGTCCAAAATCTCCTCGGCTCCTCCGCTCCTTTTCTCTTTTTCTCCTTTTCTCCCGTTCTCTCCTTCCGCGCCTTCGCGCGTCGCCGCTTCGGGAATCAGCCAGATCGAATAAGCCGAAATCGCAAACGACGCGGCGTTGATAATAAAGGCGATTTTGTAACCGAAAATCGCCGCCGCCCAACCGCCGAGAGCCGAACCGACCGCCATCAGCAAAAACCTCGACGAAAACATCAGAGCCGTTCCCGCGAGCAGTCCTTCTTTGCCCGTCAGATTCGGTGTCGTCGCATTTTTCGCGCCTTCAAAAAACGCGCCGATAACCGAAATCAGAATTGTGGCGACGTAGGCAATCCAAAGATTTTCCGCGCTCGTTACCAGTAAAAAAGCGAGTGCCACGAAGACGCGGGAAATATCCGACCAAATCATCACCTGCCGCCGCGAAAAACGGTCAACGAAAGTTCCGGCAATCGGCGAAAAAACCGCGAACGGCAAAAGTCGGCAAGCAAATAAAATTCCCGCCGCCGCCGGTGAAGCGTCGGACACCAGCCGCACCAAACCTAAGCCCGCGATAAAGTTAAACCAGTTGCCGAGTTCCGAAACCACTTGTCCCCAAAGCAAATTGCGGAAATTGCGATTGCCTTTTAGCAATTGCGCGTAAGTTGAATTCATAAGTTCGTCCTTTGTCCTTTGTCCTTTGTCCTTTGCAAATGAGCGAAAATTCAGAAATGAGTTTAAGCGCAAAAGGCAAAGGACGAAGGACAAAGGACGAATGACCAAATAGAAAAGCCGTCAGGTTTGAAACCCGACAGCTTTCAACCTTTCCAAATTAAAATTTATCAACTGCCTGTGAAATTCGGCTGACGTTTTTCAAAAAATGCGGTTACGCCTTCTTTAAAGTCGCTGCCTTTGCCCGATTCGATTTGCAGACGATGTTCCAAATCAAGTTGCTGCGCCAAATCACTTGAAAACGAGGCGTTGAGCATTTGCTTGATTCGTCCGATTGAAGCAGTCGGCGCAAGGGCGAGTTTGCCTGCCATCTGCAAAGTTTCCGTCATCAAATTTTCGGCTGAAACGACGCGGTTTATCATTCCGATGTTTGCGGCGCGTTCGGCGGAAACGGTTGCGCCGGTCATCATCATTTCCGCCGCGAGTTTTTCGCCGACGGCTCTGGGCAAAAAGAAACTGCCGCCGCAGTCGGGCGATAAACCGATTCGCACGAACGCTTCATTAAAACTCGCGTTCTCCGCCGCGAAAACCAAATCGCAAGCCAATGCAATGTTCGTTCCCGCGCCCGCGCAAACGCCTTGCACGGCGGCAACGAACGGAATCGGCGTTTCCCGAATCAGCCGAATCAAATCGTGCAGGGCTTTTAACGGTGCTTCCAAAAACGCTTCGATTCTGCCTTCTTTTTGCCACATCGTCTGCATCTCGCGCAAATCGCCGCCCGAACAAAACGCGCGTCCTTCGCCGGTCAAAACGACTGCCCGCGCTTTATCTTCAATCGCTTTTTCAATCGCCGAGCGCAAATCTACGGTTAATTGAAGCGAAAGCGCGTTCAAGGCTTCGGGACGATTCATCGTGATAATCGCCACCGATTCGACTGTTTCATATTTGACTGTTTCAAATGACATAATTTTTTTTTGCCACAGAGAACACAGAGTTCACAGAGAATTTGAGTTTAAAACATCTGTTTTATTTCTCTCGGTGAATTCTGTGTTCTCTGTGGCTAATTTTTTTAAGCGACGCGAAGGCGCGATTTGCTTGCCTGAAAACAATCTTTGCACAAAACCGAGCGTCCGACTTTCGGCTGAAAAGGAACGTGGTCGTGTCTGCCGCAATTGTCGCAAACCATCTCGAATCGGGTCGGCGCATTTTCGCCGCTCACCGCTTTTTTCGACCGGCATCTTAAACACCGCTGCGGCGGCGGCATATTTCGTTGATAAAAAATCTGCTGTTCTTTTTCCGTAAAAAGAAAAACGTCTTTGCACTGCACACACGGCATTTCCAAGTCCGGCATCGCATTTTCTCCTCAAAAGTTTTTTTCTATTGACGGCGAGAAGTTTATCACAAAAAACTCAATTTACTAATCGAATTTCCGCCTTCAATCGCGGTTCAATTCGGCGACGTGAGATTTGACGGTGGCACCCAAAGTTTCGAGATTATAACCGCCTTCCAGACACGATACGACGCGCCCGCCGCAAACTTCATTTGCCCAGTTTTTAACGGTTTTCGTCATCTTTACAAAATCTTCGTCGAGTAATTTCAATTGTCCGAGCGGGTCGGTTTCGTGCGCGTCGAAACCGGCGGAAATAATTATCAAATCCGGCGTGAAATTGCGGCGAATGTCATTCAGCGCATTATCGAACATTCGCAGTTGTTCCTTCGCCGGAGTTTTCGCTTTGACCGGAACATTCAAAGTGTAATCTTTGCCGCGCCCGAATCCGGTTTCGCCGCGCGAACCGCTGCCCGGATACCACGGATACTGGTGCATCGAAAAAAAGAAAACGGTCGGGTCGTCGAAAAAAATTCCCTGCGTACCGTTGCCGTGATGCACGTCCCAATCAACGACGGCGACGCGCTCGATTTCCTTAAATTTATTCTGCGCGTAACGCGCCGCAATCGCCGCGTTATTGAACAAACAAAAACCCATCGCGTGTTCGCTCGTCGCGTGGTGTCCCGGCGGACGCGACGCGCAAAAAGCGTTTCTCACTGCGCCCGACATCACCAAATCAACCGCCCGACACGCGCCGCCCGCCGCCGTCATCGCCGCGTCAAACGAGTGCATCGAGATTATCGTGTCGGCATCGAGATTTTCCACGCCGTTTTCAAACGCGCCCTCGACGCGCTTAAAATGTTCCTTCGTATGGGCAGCCAGAATCAAACCTTTGGAAGCCGGTTCAGCCTGTGAAACATCGAGCGATTCCCACAATTTTTTATCCGTTTGAAGCGCGTTCATCACGACTTCACAACGCCGCGCCGTTTCGGGATGCCCGATTCCGGTGTCGTGCTTTTGATAAATCGGATGGTGGATTAGTGCTGTCTTCATATAAAAAATTTACCACACAGAAACATAGAACACAGAGTTTTTGAGAGAAAAAAAATTAAAACCAATCTTCTTTTCCTCTTCCTATGTTTTCTATGTTCCTGTGTTCCTATGTGGTTAAAAATCAGATAAATGCCGTTTCGTGAAGCAGTTCGCCCTTTGCAAATCTCTCCAAACGCAAACACGAAACATCTAAAAAACTCGCTTTGCCGTCCAAAATAATTTCCGAAAGTGCGCGTCCGGTCGCGGGCGAGTGCATTACGCCGTGTCCTGAAAAACCATTGGCGAAATATAAATTTTCGATTTCGCAATCGCCGATAATTGCGTGATGGTCGGGCGTATTTTCGTAAAGTCCGGCGCGGCATTTTTCTTTGATAACCCGTGTTTCAAACAGGAACGGCGAACGATGCTTTGCTTTTTCGTAAACTTTTTCGATAAACGATTCGTCAAAATTCGTGTCGAGAGATGATTGTTCATTCGGATCGGGATAAGCAAAAAGAACTTCGGTGTTATCGTCATTTGCCGATTTATCAATAAAATCACGCGCCGGACGAAAGTGAAAACCGCTGCCGATGTCAATCACCATCGGCAAATTTTCGGGCAATTTACTTGGTGATTGCGCCCAGACGATTTGCCGTTTTTGCGGCGCGACGGGCAAATCAATTTCGGCGGTTTTCGCCAATTCACGCGCCCACGCGCCGGTTGCCAGAACTACTTTTCCGCATTCGATTCTGCCTTTGTTCGTTTCGATGGCGACGACTTTTCCGCCAACGGTTTCGATTGAAAACGCTTGCGTTTCAAACTCGATTTTCGCGCCGCGTTCCAACGCTTTCGTCGTAAAACCGTTCATCACCGCAAGCGGATTGATAAAACCGTCGCGCCCGCCGAATGTTCCACCGACAATATCGGAAACATTTAGAATCGGGCAAATCTCCGCAATCGTTTTCGTGTCAACAATTTCAACGTCTTTCACACCGAGCGATTTCTGAAATCGGACGTTGCGTTTTAAATAATCAAACTGTCTTTCATCGGTCGCAAAAAATAAATATCCGCGCGGCTCATATTCGCAATCGAAATCCCAATTCTCAAAAAAATCAATCGAATAAAGCGACATTTTGATATTGATGTCGGTTTCAAATTGAGCGCGAACGCCGCCCGTCGCTTTGCCCGTCGAGCCTTTTCCCTGTCCGCTTTCGCGCTCTAAAATAAAAACCTTTTTCGCGCCGCGTTTCGTCAGATGATAAGCGACGCTCGCGCCAATAACGCCGCCGCCGATGATGACGATTTCAGCGTTTTTCATTTTGATTCGCGTTCGACTTCAGCCCGCACAAAATCGGGCGTTGGCGGCTCATCGGGCAAAACGTAGCCGCTGCCTTTGTCGAACGCCCAGCGGTGCAGCCACGAAACCCCGTATTCGCCGGTGAAATTATCCGGCAGTTGATACGCTTCGTCCCGCAGAGCCTCGTCGAGCGTGATGAATTGATAGCCGCGATTCTTCAGCATTTGAATCAAATCGCCGAGGTGTTCGGCGTTTATCGAGTTGGCGTGAATGAGCAGGATTTGTTTGATTTCGCGCCCGAATAATTTCACCGATTGGCGTTCCCAATAATCGGCTTTGCTTTCCATATACGGCACGTAAGCCGCGCCGACGCGCCGTTTTGTTTCGTCATCGCCGCGCGTTGCGGCAACGTCCGAAGCGCGGGCGAAAAGGTAATCGTCGGTGTCGAAGGTAACGGGCGCGATTGTATAATCGCGCCGTTTCAGAAACTCCGCCAGTTTTCGTTTGGTTGATAATTTCCTGCCGGTTATCAAATACGGGTGGCGAAAATATCGAATTGGCTGATTTTTCGCCGTCAGCAATTCTTTAGTAACAATCTCGCCGCGCAGAATTTCCGCCTCGTATTTTTTACGGGAAATTTTGTTCATACTCAAATGCGAAAAAGTATGATTGCCGAGTTCGAGTCCGGCGGCGAGCCATTGCCTGAGCAAATCAACCTGCGTTTCGTCGCGTCTGCCG
>JAJAYR010000355.1 GCA_026786155.1 Pyrinomonadaceae bacterium | reverse complement strand
TGCCTTTTTACTTTTTACTTCCGCCGTTTTCGGCGTTTGGTATTTTGGATTTCAGCAAAAACAAACAAATGCGGTTGATTGGAGCAAAGCGACGAACATTCCGCTGACCGATCAGCGGGGAACCGAGTATTTTCCGTCGCTCGCGCCCGACGGAAAATCTTTTGTTTACGCTTCGGACGCAGCCGGAAAACTTGATATTTATGTTCAGCGCGTCGGCGGTAAAAACGCGACCAATTTAACCAAAGATTCAACCGCCCACGACACGCAGCCGTCGTTTTCGCCCGACGGCGAGCGCGTCGCTTTTCGTTCCGAACGCGAACCTAAAGGAATTTATGTGATGGGCGCGTCGGGCGAAAATTTGCGGCGCGTCGCCGATTTCGGTTTTCATCCGTCGTGGTCGCCCGATGGACGCGAAATCGTCGTCAGCACTTTCGGGCGCGACCAGCCGACGGTTCGCGCCAGCGGCGATAACGGTTTATGGATTATCAATGTCGAAACCGGCGCAAAACGCGAATTGCTCAAAACGGAAGCCTCCTTTCCCGCGTGGTCGCCTGCGGGCGGGCGCGTCGCTTATTGGTTTTACACCTCGACTTTCAGCCGACGTGACATCGCCACCATCCCGGCGAACGGCGGCGAACCGGTTATCGTCACCAAAGATTTCGCTGTCTCGAATTGGAATCCGGTCTGGTCGCCCGACGGCAAATTTTTGTATTTTGTCAGCAGTAAAGGCGGCAGCGTCAATTTTTGGCGCGTCCGCATTGACGAGACGAGCGGCGCGGTTTTGTCCGAACCCGAACCAATAGTCACGCCGTCGAAGTTTAGCCGCCACCTGAATTTTTCCCGCGACGGCAAGCGGATGATTTACGTTCAGACGAATAATCAATCGAATATCCAGGGCGTTACATTTGACCCGCAGGCGGAAAAAATCGTTGGCGAACCGTTTTGGATTACGCAGGGCGACCGCGAAATAACGCGGGCGGAACTCTCGCCCGACGGCACAAGATTTGTAATGCGGATAATTCGGCGCACCCAGGACGACATTGTGACCGTCAGCCGCGACGGGCGCGATTGGCGCGATGTCACCAACGACGCGCCGTTTGACCGCTACGTTCGCTGGTCGCCCGACGGCAAACAACTCGCTTTCAGTTCAGACCGCAACGCGGGCGGCGAAATCTGGATGTCCAACGCCGACGGCACGAATTTGCGGCAAATTACTTTTCCAAACCAGCCCGATATTGGTTCGGGATTTCCCGTTTGGTCGCCCGACGGCAAACGTCTGGCTTTCCACAGCGCAGGTCAAACACACGTTTTGGATTTGTCCAAAAACTGGCAGGAACAAACCACGCAGAAACTTTCGCCCGGTGAAAATATCAGCGGCTTTGTCGCCTGGGATTGGTCGCCCGACGGCAAACAACTCGCCGGAACGATTATCGAAGGCAACGCCCGCTCGCTCGGTTTTTATTCATTTGAAACCAACGGTTACACAAAAGTATTGGAAAACAGCGACTTTATTCCGTCGTGGCTGCCCGACAGCCGCCGCCTCGTTTATGGTTTTGAAAACAAAATTTTTATCGCCGACACCTCAAACGGCAAAACCGTCGAACTCGTTTCCAGCCCGACCGAACAGCTTCGCAGTCCATTCGTCAGCCGCGACGGGAAATTGCTTTACTACGCCGCGCACACCAGCGAATCGGACATTTGGCTGCTCGATAATTCACAGAATCCTTAAAAACTTTGAATTTTCGGGAGACTTGTTATAGTTCTAAAAACTTCGTGCAAAGCCTTCGATTAAAACTTTCCAAAAATTTGCTCAACGAATTCGGCATCGCGCCGAAAGAATCCTGTCGTTTCTAATTTTCATAATCAATTTGCATCGTTTAGATTTCGGATTATTCCGTTATAATGCCCATTAGTATGAGAAAAGTTTTCCAAATCATACTTGATACGAGCGTAATTGTTTCGGCAATCCGCTCAAAGCGCGGCGCATCGTATAAATTACTTTTGCAACTGGCGGCGGATGCGTGTTGGCAAATCAATCTCTCGACCGCCCTTTTGTTAGAATACGAAGCGAAGGCGCAGGAACACGCGGCGATGTTCGGATACACGAACGAACAAGTAGATGACTTTTTGGATTTTCTTTGTTCGGCTGCCAACGAACACCAAATCTATTTTCGCTGGCGACCTTTTCTGCCGGATGCCGGTGACGAATTTGTTCTCGAATTAGCGATTGCGGCGGGCGCGGACTACATTGTGACTTACAATAAAAAGGATTTTGTCGGCGCGGGCGCATTCGGTATTGAAATCATTACGCCGTTTGAATTTTTACAAATTTTGGGAGAAATAAAATGACTACTATTGAAACTAAAATTCCCGACGCAATTCTGAAACAAGCCTCCAATTTTGCTGAACGCGAAAATCTTTCGCTCGAACAAGTCGTTAATCTCGCGCTCGCTCACTCGCTGGGCGCGTGGACGGCAGAGAGTTTGATAACGGAACGCGCCGGACGCGGCAGTCGTGAAAAGTTTTTAAAGTTTATGTCGCAAGTCCCGGATGTCGAACCGGAAGAATACGACCGTTTATCTTAAATGCTTAAATTTCAAAACACATTATCGGGACAACTCGAAGAATTTCATCCGCTTGACGGCAGCAATGTTCGACTTTATATCTGCGGTCCGACGGTTTGGAGTTTCGCGCATATCGGCAATTTTCGCACGTTTGTGTTTGGCGACATTCTGCGGCGTTACCTGAAATATAAAGGCTACCATCTGACGCACGTTTTTAATTTAACCGACGTTGACGACCGAATTATTAAAGAAGCCAAAAACGTCGGAAAAACAATTGACGAATTCACCGCGCCATTTATCGAAGCGTTCTGGGAAGACTTCGACGCGCTCGGACTGGAACGTCCCGAAATCGCGCCGCGCGCGACGCAGCACGTTGCAGAGATGGTTTTGATGATCGAAAAATTGCTGGAAAACGGCTGTGCATATAAATCGGATGGCTCGATTTACTACCGCATTTCGGCTTTCAAAGATTACGGCAAACTCTCGAAAATTAATTTTAAAGGCAATGTCTCCGGCGCGTCGGGCAGAGTTGACACCGATAAATACGACAAGGAAAACGCCAACGATTTCGCCGTCTGGAAATTCGTTGACGCAGAGGAGCCGACCGGCTGGGACGCTTCGTTCGGGCGCG
>JAJAYR010000354.1 GCA_026786155.1 Pyrinomonadaceae bacterium | reverse complement strand
TGGAAGTCGCTTTTAACCTACGGCGGATTCGGGTTCAGTTTCCTCTTGATTTGTTACAGTTTATCAGCCAAACGAAACGAGTCGGATGACGCAAATCAATCTGTTCGTAAGCGTTGAGATTATGCCGACAATGATATTAGAAGTTAGCGGTTAACCAAAAAAGGCGGCGGCGAGTTTAACTTTGCCGAACAGCGAATATACCAAATAGAAAATAGATTGCGAAACCAGTCAGAACGTGGAGCAGTAGCGACGCGGGTGCGAAAATTTATCGGATCGTTTTGAATGTGAAAAACTTCCGTTTTCTCCTTCGTCCACGGACTTTCCCAAGTCGAAATTCCAACGCCGGTTTGACAGATATAATAGCCGGTCGAAGCCGAAATCGGCGGCATCGGAAGCAACCTTGATTCCGCCGGAGGCGGCGCGGCTAGTCGCGTGAATCTGCGCTTTGACGACTGTTTCGCCCGCCAGTTTTTCGGCGATTCGCCGCGCTTCTTCCGAACTGACGGCGATTGCGCTGCGCGGTATCTCGACTGCGTGCCGCTCGAGAATCTGGTTGCTTTGATATTCGCCGAGTCGCGCCAAAAAAATTACCTCCCGAGATTTATAGAATTCGTCATAATAATATAACAACTCGTTCAGAAAAGTCTATTTACCGACTCGCCGCCAATTTGCAACAATTTAGTTTGTCAATACGAGAAACTCCTAAAAATCGGGTAATGGGAGAGATCGGAACTTTGGCAGCCGTTATTTTGCAGCAAACGAATTGTCAAAACAAAAAAGCTCAGTTGGAAAATTTCAGCGATGATTTTGACAATCTGACTGTAACATTGAAAAATCCGAACTTTTTATAGGAAAGTCCTACTTCGCTAATAATATTTTCTTCGCCGCGCCAAACCGTTTTGCGAATGTCTTCGTAAAATTCCCGGAGCGGCAAATCAATTCCGGGACACATCTCCGCACGGAAACGTATTGCGGAAACAGAAAAATCAACGCTCCCAACATCAGGCGGACTTCTTCGCGGTCAAAAAACACATTCGAGCGCGGCAAATAAAAAACCGGCACTGGCTGCCGGTCTTGACTAACTGAAATTTGCTGATTCTAAGCTAGGCGTTAAAACCGTCCTTAAAACTTTTGCCGCCGGAGAATTTGACGGTTTTCGCCGCCTTGATGGTGATCGCCTCGCCGGTCGAAGGATTGCGTCCCTGCCGTTCCGGTCGGTCGCCCAATTTTAATTTGCCGATGCCTGCTAACTGGACGCTGCCGCTCGTTTTCAGCTCGTTAATCAGTAGTTCGGCGTGCGCTTCGAGAAACGATTTGGCTTGCACTTTGGTCGTGCCGGTTTTCTCCGCTAACGCCCCGACTAATTCGCCGAGTGATTTTTCCTTTGCCGCCGCCGGTGCCGCCGCTTTTGCCGTTTTAGTTCCCTTTGCCGCCGCTTTCGTTGCGGCTTCTTTTTTTGCTGCCATAAAAATTTACTTGCTCCTGTTTGTTATTAGAAATAATTAATTTGAAATTGAATTCGATTTATAACATAACTTATCGGAATTTAAGTCGCAATCCGGCAGGCGTGGTTTTTCCGATTGCACGGTTTTCAAGAAACCGGATGACGTAAAATTCGGCATCACAACGCAGCATCCCGACCACAATCGCATTTTCTCAAAAATGCAGAATTTCATTTGACCGGCAATTTCATCAAATCGCCGATTTCCGCCACGTTTTCTAAATCATTAACCGACTGAAAAACCGTTTCCCGCTGGGAATCATCGAGAATTCCTTCGGCTAAAACGGCGAATTTTCTTTTCAGTTCGTCGCTCGATAATTGGTCGTGCGGGTCGCCTTTCGGGTAATTTCGCTCTTTCGTCAAAGTTCTTCCGTCGGTCGCGCTTGTGCCGGGCGCGGAAAAAATCTCGCCGAATTTCTTCGGGTCAATTTTGTCGAGCGGGCGAATCATCGTTTGCGAAAACTCATTTTTGATGTCCGAATGCAGAAAGCCGAGAGCCGACAAAACGCCCGGCGTCGGCGAGGAAATGCACGGAAACGCGCCGGAAAGTTTCGACAGATAATTGCCGTGCAGCGGTCCCGCGCCGCCGAACGCGACGAGCGCGAAATCTCCGGGGTCAAGCCCGCGCTGCACCGCAATGCGCCGCAACGCGCCGAACCTATTTTCGTTGACAATATCAATAATTCCCGGCGCGGCTTCTTCGACTGAAAGATTCATTGCGGCGGCGATTTTTTAACGGCTTTACGCGCCGGTTTCTTCGTTAAACAGCAAAAGGTCGGTGAATGTTCCACCGACATCTATTCCGAGACGATAGCTCATATTTTTCCTTTCCGATTTGTCCGATAAATAGATTGAATTTCACAGAATTATTATTGGCAATATATTTGTTATTCAAGCGCGTGTCAAGTCGGATTTGTCCTAGACTTATATCAAATTTTGAGTTAGTATTTTTCCCGAAAGGTTGTCAGATTGAATCATTTTTTTACTAACGATTGAAATAAGATTCGACGCAGTTGAAGTGGAAACATTCGGAATAGATGAGAGATGACAGATGATAACTGCTAGATTCTTAGCTCTCATCTTTGATCTATCATCTCTCATCTATTCCGAATCGTGCCGCTTGTAATTTTCAACTGCGTAACTCCTGAAATAATCACGTGATTTTCGGCGGATTAAAAAGCGCGGGCGATTTGCTCGCCCGGAACGCTCGCGTCAATGGGCGCGATGTCGGATTGATTTTCGGTGAAAGGCGTTTGACTTGGAACGAAGTCAACGCGCGGGCGAATCGCCTTGTCAGTTCTTTGCAGAAACTCGGAATCGGGCGCGGCGACCGCGTGGCTTTGTATGCGCGAAACTCGAACCAATGGGTTGAAGCGTTATTCGGCTTGGCGAAAATCGGCGCGGTTTCCGTCACGGTTAATTATCGTTTGACGGCGATTGAGACGAAATATATCGTTGAAAATTCCGGGGCGTAACTTCAAACATTTTTGAGAGGAGTCCGAAATGAATTATCCAAAAAGAAATTTATCTGCCGTTTATTACAGCGTAATTTGTTTGGCGATGATTTGTCTGTTCTCGGCGGCGGCGCGGGCGCAGATGAAAATGCACGTTATCAACGTCGGGCAAGCCGAAGCGGTTTTGCTCGAATTTCCGCGCCACGCCGTTTTGATTGACGCGGGCGGCGAAGACACTTTTGAAACAGCCGTGCAAAATCGCTTTCGGCGGCATCTGCTCGAATATCTGGACGCTTTTTTTGCGCGGCGCAACGATTTAAATCAAACGCTTTACAGCGTCGTCGTCAGCCATCCGCACAAAGACCACACGAAAAATCTGCGGGCGGTTTTTGAACGCTACACGGTAAAGCATTTTATCGAAGGCGGCGGCTCAATCAACGCGAGCGGAATGGACGACGTTCGGGCAATCAGAAATATTGTGGCGGAAAAAAACATCGCCCATCACCGGATTTATGCCCGCGATGTCAAACGTCCGTCTTTTATGCGCGATTGGAGCGCGGAACTTTTAAGAGATTCGCAGACGGAAGCTAAATTTTTAAGCGCGGGTCGGCGATGCAACGATGACAATAACGCTTCACTTGTTTTGCGCGTCGCTTATCAGGGCAAAAGTTTTTTGTTCGTCGGCGACGCCGAAATTGATGACAAAGAAGGCAGGAAGTTGGGCTGCGGCGGACTGCTTTCGCGCTTGCTTGTCGAAGAAGTGAGTTTTCCCGAACTGGTTGATGTGGACGTTTTAAAGGTCGGTCATCACGGCTCGAAAAACGGCACATCGAAAGCGTTTTTAGAAAAAGTTACGCCGCAGTTTGCCGTGTTGTCGGCGGGCGTTCCGGCAACCCGTTCGAGCGGCAGGGGCAGATTTTTTCACGCTTGGAACTTCGGGCATCCGAACGAAATTGCCGTTAAATTACTGGAAGAACATACGATAAAGACTCGTTCGACGCTGAACGTAACGACGATGACCAAACCGCGAATTTTGATTGAGAATCGTCCGATTGACAAAGCGATTTACTGCACTTGCTGGGACGGCGACCTCGTTTTTACGGTGAGCGCGGCGGGAAATTTGGAAGCACCTGAAACTTCAAATTGAATTTAGGGGAAAAAATAATAGCGAGAAAACATATCGAACCGTTTGTTGACCGCGACGTTGGTTTTAAGCGTCTGGAATTGAAGGGAATTCCGTCTGGCTGCAAATATAAAATGCTTTCGATTGACGAAGATTCGGGAGCCTGCACGATGTCGGTGCAGCGGGACGCGGGCTGCCGACAGCCGCCGTCGGTTTCGTATTCCGAATACGAGATTTTTATAATGGACGACGCGATGAAAATCGGCGACCAAGTTTGCGCGAAAGGCGAGTATTTTTTTCTTCCGCGCGGCGTTTCACTTCCGGCTTTTTCGACCGACAAAGGTTGTTTCGCGCTCGTGATGTATAACGACAGCGAGCCGCATATTTTAGAATCGGATGAAGATAGGTCGGGCGTGAACCGCGACGGCTTGATTCAAAGCACGGAATTTTGGGTTTCGGGCGCACGGACGACGATTTGCACAACCATTTTCACCACAACGCTTTTTCCAACCCGGACGAAAACGCCGCCCGCGCCGCCGCCCGATTGATTCGTCAAAAACCGGAACTCAACAAATGGCTGTGGGCAAAAGACCACAATCACATAGATTTTGAACACCCGACGAAAACCTATCCGGTCGAGTCGGAAAGCGATAGAATTCACAGCCGCATTCACGAAGAACTGCACAAACACGGTATCGAACATTCGCACGAATGAAGAGGTTTCAGGTTTCAGGTGAAAACCAAACTTGAAACCTGAAACTTATAAATTATGGCTAAACCGAAAACATCCTTCGTCAGTTCGCGCATTCCGCTTTATTACCAGTTGGAAAATGTGCTGCGGGAAAAAATTACGTCCGGGTCTTACGCGGACGGTGAAAAGCTGCCGACCGAAATCGAATTGATTGAAGAATACGGTGTCAGCCGCATCACCGTCCGGCAGGCACTCGCGGCGTTGGCGGAAGACGGTTTGATTGACCGCAAACAGGGACGCGGAACTTATATCGCGGAGAGAAAATCGAAACAGCGCAAATTTTCCGGCACGATTCATTTGACGGGTTCGCTCGACGAATTAATCGAGATGGGAAGGGACACGCCCGTGAAAGTTTTGGAGATGAATCTGGTTGATGCCGACCAGCACGAAGCCGAACTTTTACGGTTAAAAATCGGCACGCCGATTTACCGTCTGAAGCGTCTGCGGCTGCGTGAAAATAAACCGTATAGTTTGATCGTCAATTATCTGCCCGAAGAAATCGGCGCGAAACTGACGATGGCGGAACTCAGTTCGGGCGCGTTGCTGCACACGATGGAAACAAAATTAGGACTTGTGCTGCACGACGCGCGGCAGGAAATCCGCGCCGAACTCGCCGACCCGTATATCGCCAAACTGCTCGACGTGCGCGTCGGCACGGCTCTGCTTTCGATTGAACGCACCGTTTATACCGTTGATCAAAAGCCGGTCGAATACGTTCACACGCTTTACCGCAGCGATTTATACGGTTATTCGGTTTATCTGAAACGCGAAATTCCCCTTTAGAAAACATCGGTGCGGAGCGGCTGCGCTTTCAAAGTTTCCGAACGCACGACGTTGGAGGTCGTCGTCTCCGACGTGCTTAATAAACCTTCTTCGGCGCGAATCGGTAACGATTCGCTGACCGTCGCCGTCAAGTTACGCGAAATCAGGATTTTCGGGCTTTGCCCGCCGATGTGCGGAAAGGCTGTGCCTTTCCGCACACATTTCACTAACTTTGTGAGGCTCTGCCTCACCGTTTGCGGTGAAAAGCGAGGCGGAGCCTCTTTATTGCTTGCAAACACGGGCGGCAAGGCAGAGCCTTTCCGCACATCAGTCGGCACAGCCGCAAGATTCGGCATTTCGCGTCAGGTGAGT
>JAJAYR010000353.1 GCA_026786155.1 Pyrinomonadaceae bacterium | reverse complement strand
GATGACTAAAACCGCCGCCAGAGCCGCCGGAATGCGCGGCGCAATCCATTCATCAGCGAGTTCGCGGAAGAACATCACGACAATCAAACGCAAATAATAATAAGCCGAAATCGCCGTGTTGACGACCGCGACGACGACCAGCAGCGTCAGCAAAGTATTGCCCGCTTCGAGCGCGGGGCGAAACACCAGAACTTTGCCCATAAAGCCCGCCGTTAAAGGCAATCCTAAAAGCGAAAGCATAAACAAGGAAAGCGAAAATGCTAAAACCGGCGTTTTGAAACCGATGCCGTTGTAATCTTCAAACTCCGTTCTTCTATCGTTTTTCTGCGCCAAAAGCGTAACAACCGCAAACGCGCCGAGATTGGTAACGGCGTAAGTCAGCATATAAAACGCGACCGACGCGATTGCCGCATCACGCGCCGCGTCGGTTTTCGCCATTCCCGCGCCGATAAAGCCGACGAGCGCGTAACCGGCGTGCGCGATTGACGAATAAGCCAGCATTCGCTTGACGTTATTCTGGACAATCGCCGCGACGTTGCCGACGGTCATCGTCAGCATTGCTATCACGGTCAAAGCCGTAATCCACGATTCGTGCAAAACTCCCGAAGCCTGTGCGCCCGCGACGAGCGGAAAACCGAGAACGAAAACTCTGACGAACGAAGCGAACGCCGCCGTTTTCGGTCCCGCCGCCATAAACGCCGTTACCGGAGTCGGCGCACCTTCATAAACATCCGGCGTCCAAACGTGAAACGGAACGGTGGCGACTTTGAAACCGAAACCGACAATCAACATCGCCGCGCCGATTAAAAGCAGAGCCGGAAAATTCGGGTCGGCGACTTTCGCGGCTATTTCCGTGATGTTCGTCGTGCCGGTCGCGCCGTAAATCAGAGCCATTCCGTAAAGCAGAAACGCCGACGCGAACGAACCTAAAATAAAATACTTCATCGAAGATTCGTTCGAGCGCAAATCCGAACGGCGCAAACCAGCCATCACGTAAGTAGCGATTGAAGAAGTTTCCAAACCGAGAAAAATCACGACCAAATCGTTGCCCGAAGCCATAAACATCATTCCGACGGTGGCAAATAATAAAAGACAATGATATTCGCCGATGGGAACGTCTTCGCGCTCCGTCCAAACGGTCGAAATCAAAACAGTCATCGCCGTTACCAGCAAAAAGACGAACGAAAAGCTGAGCCGCAGGTTGTCGTTGACAATCATTCCGTTCCAGGCGTTCGGCGCAGTCGTGCCGTCAGACCACATCGTATATAAAACGATGCCCGCCAAACTGAGTCCGACGATAGAAATAATCCCCGTAACCGTGCGCTGTTTCGGAAAAAAAGTGTCGTAAAGTATCACGACGATGCCCGCGACGGCGACAATCACTTCGGGCAAAATTATCGAAACATTGACGTTCGGATTAGTTAATTGAAATAAAAATGTGTTCATCAAATTATGGATTCGGTATGGACAAATTCCGGCAAATTTTCTTTGCCAAAAGGTTCGATATTTCTGTATGTCGCGGCACGGCTTCGGTTGCGCCGGTCAGCGGATTGCACCGTAGCGAATGTTCTTTTCCTTCGCGTTTCAAAAAGCAGCCGTGTCGTCGAAGATGCCTTAACAACGAGCCGCGTTTCATACGCCGACCACCACCGTTTCCCGAACCGCGTTTGGCGGCACACCGCGCAGCGCGTCTTCCCGACGGTCTTCAAAAATCAATGCGATTGCTTCCGCTAAGTTTTGACGACATTCTTCGATGGTGCGACCTTGACCATTAGCTCCGGGAATTTCGGCGCAATAAGCGACATACCAATCGTCGTCCTGTTCAAAAATTGCAGTAAATTCGTTCCGCATCGCTAAACTCCTTTTCGATTTTTATAGATAAATTATCAATGATTCGCGTTTGTTTCCGCCACCGTTTTGCTCGTCTGTCCCAGAACTCTTTCCTGCACGGCTACGACGCTTTTCCGCGAAGCGTCTAAAAACGGGCGCGGATAAACGCCCATAAAAACCATCAGGAACAGCAGCGGCGCGATCAAACCGATTTCGCGCCAACTTAAATCGAGCAGCCGTTTGTTCTTCGGATTGGTAATTTTGCCGAAGAAAACTCTCTGAATCATCCACAGCAGATAAACCGCCGCGAAAATTACGCCCGTTCCGGCGAGCATCGTGGCGACGTAATTCCAGTTAACCGTATCGGTAATATCCAAAACCGTCGAATTCCACATTCCGAGCATAATCAGGAATTCGCCGACAAAACCGTTCAAAAAGGGAAGTCCGATGGACGACATCGAAGTAAAAACGAAAAACGTCGCAAACAAAGGCATCACGCCCGCAATTCCGCCGAATTCGGTGATGGCGCGAGTGTGGCGGCGTTCGTAGAGAAATCCGACGAGCAAAAATAACGCGCCGGTCGAAATGCCGTGATTGAGCATTTGATAAAGTGCGCCCTGCATTCCCTGTTCGGTGAACGAAAACATTCCGAGAATGACAAAGCCCATATGCGACACCGACGAATAAGCGACGAGTCGTTTAATGTCGGGCTGAACCATTGCGACGAGTGCGCCGTAGATAATTCCGATGACTGCCAGCGTGATAAATAACCACGCGAATTCGCGCGACGCATCGGGGAAAAGCGTGAAATTAAACCGCATCAAACCGTAAGTTCCCATCTTCAGCATCACCGCCGCGAGAATAACCGAACCGGCAGTCGGTGCTTCGGTGTGCGCGTCGGGCAGCCAAGTATGAAACGGAAACAGCGGAACTTTGATGGCAAAAGCCAGCGCGAACGCGAAAAATAAAAGCGTTCCCGTCTGCACTCCCAAAACCAGATTTCCGGCTTTCATCGAATCGAGCAAAACTACATAATCGAATGAGCCGATGCCGGCTGCCGTCGCTTGCAGATAATACAATCCGATGATTGCCGCCAGCATCAGCAAACTTCCCAAAGCCGTATAAACAAAGAATTTAACCGCCGCGTAAATCCGGTTTTCGCCGCCCCAGATACCGATGAGAAAAAACATCGGAACGAGCGAGGCTTCAAAAAACAGATAAAAAACGAGCAAATCAAGCGACACGAAAACGCCGAGCATCGCGCTTTCCAAAAGCAGCAGAAAAACGTAAAAAGCGGCGGAGCGTTTTTCGACGGCGTGCCACGTCGAAACAATCGCAATCGGCATTATCAACGTCGTCAAAATCACCAGCCACAAACTCAAACCGTCCACGCCGACGTGATAATTGGTGTTAATCGCCTTTATCCAGGGAATGTTTTTCTCAAAGAAAAAACCGGAAGCCTGCGCCGCGCCTTTATCAAAAATCAAAACGAGCGACACGACGAAATTGAGCAGCGTCCAAAAAAGCGTAATCCATTTGAGTTTGTCTTCGCTTTTCCAAAACATCTGATGCCCAATTACCGAAAGCGCACCGAACGCGGGCAGCAAAATCAAAATCGTTAAAAGATTTGATAGAAAATATTCTGTTATAAAATCCATTTTATTTATTCGTTTGAATCAATAACTTCCCAACCCAAAGTCTCCGGCGAATGGTCGAGAACTCTTTCGCCCTGTTCATTTTCGTAAAACGACGCTTCATCGTCGGCATCAATCGTAACGGCTAAATCATTATGTCGCAGCAGGTAATCTTCAAAACCGTCGGCGTTATAAACACGAAAATAATGGGTAATCTGACCTTCGACCAAAGAACGTATCAAAATCCCTTTTGCGCCCGCCGCAGTTTGTTCTTTGAGAATCCTACCGCCCGATGTTTTTATAATTCTGGTCATAATCAGCCGATTAATTTGAAGCCGTAATAAATAAAATAGCCGATGACAATCAACGCCCCGAATAAAATAAACGCGGCGTAACTGCGGACGAAACCGACCTGCACACTTCGCGCAACCGAACCGAGCGCGGCGACGAAATAGCCGATACCGTTGACGATGCCGTCAATAAATCCGACATCAATGCCGCGCCACAAACCGTTGCGCGAAAGTCTGGTCAAAGGGTCAACGATGTAACCGTTATAAACTTCATCAACGCGCCATTTTTCTTCCAAAATCTTCGGCATTGCCCGCAGAGGCGTTTTGCCGAACATCGCAATCCCGATGCCGATTCCGGCTAGAGCCAGAATGACCGACAACAGCGCAAGCCAGCGTTCTTCAGAAATTTCTTCGGGCGAATGCGCGGCGTGTTCGCCGTCGGTCGCGTGTTCCGCCGTTTTCGAGGCGGGCGCGGACGCATAGAAGTTTTTGACTTCATTCTTTTCTACAACTTTCGCGTGTTCGTTCGTGCCGTGCGCCGCACCGGATTTTTTGTAGATAATCGGTTCGAGAACGTGTTCAAACGCATTGACATCGCCCGCGCCGACGAGCGAACTCATCGCATATGGAACACCGATTAAACCGCCGACCGTCGAGAGAATCGCCAAGATAATCAACGGCACAGTCATCACCCAGGGCGATTCGTGCGGTTTGAAATCCGCTGTCAGATGTTCGTGATGTTCGTCGTCATCGTCGTGGTCGTCCGCGTTGTGTCCGCCGTGCAAATCATCGTCGGGCGCGTGTCCGTGATGTGTCGCCACAGCGTCGTGCGCGTCGCCCGTCGCAAAAGAGTTTTCTTCGGCGCGTGATGCTTTGTGCGGATTTTCGACGACCGGCAAAACGTAATCGAAACGCGATTCGCCGAAAAACGTCATCCACATCAAGCGCGTCATATAAACCGCCGTCAAAACCGCCGTCAGCAAACCGACGAGCCACAAAATCGTGTTGACGTGAATGCCGAACATCGTCGCGTCCGCCGTCGCATTCGTTGCCGCGAAAGTTTTATAAAGAATCTCGTCTTTCGAGAAAAATCCCGCCCAAATCGGAATGCCGCAAATCGCCAGCCAACCCATCGCCATCGTGATAAACGTAATCGGCATATACTTTTTCAAGTTGCCCATTCGCCGCATATCCTGTTCGTGGTGCATTCCGTGAATCACCGAACCCGAACCGAGAAACAACAAAGCCTTGAAAAAAGCGTGCGTCATCACATGAAAAATCGCCGCGATAAACGCGCCGACTCCGCAGGCGAGAAACATATAACCCAATTGCGAAACGGTCGAATAAGCGAGAACTTTTTTGATGTCGTTTTGCGCCAGTCCAATCGTCGCCGCAAAAATCGCCGTCGCCGCGCCAATTACCGCCACGATAAACATCGCCGTCGGCGCGTTTTGAAAAAGCCCGTTACAGCGCACGACTAAATAAATGCCCGCCGTCACCATTGTCGCCGCGTGAATCAGCGCAGAAACCGGAGTCGGACCAGCCATCGCGTCCGGCAGCCAGGTAAAAAGCGGAATCTGCGCCGATTTTCCGGTCGCGCCGATAAATAAAAGTACGGCAATCGAAGTGATTCCACCCGCGACAATCGCGCCCCACGTGAACGGGTCAGCCGCCATCGCCGCCAATAAATTTAATGAACTCTGAACCTGAATACCATCAACCGTTTTATCGAAAAACGAAAGTGAGCCGGTCAGCGTAAAAATCAAAAACACTCCCATCAAAACGCCCCAATCGCCGATTCTGTTGGCGACAAAAGCCTTTTTCGCCGCGCGTCGGGCTTCGTCGCGTTTGATATAATAACCGATGAGCAAATACGAACACAGTCCGACACCTTCCCAACCGACGAACATCAGCAGAAAATTATCCGCCAGAATGAGCGTCAGCATCGAGAACATAAACAGATTGAGATACGCAAAAAAGCGATAAAAACTTTTGTCGCCGTGCATATAGCCGGTAGCGAAAACGTGAATCAAAAGTCCGACAAACGTAACAAAACAAGCGTAAATCCCGGAAAGTCTGTCCATTCCCAAACCGAAATCGGCGCGAAAATTGCCAACCTGAATCCACGTCCAAAGCTGGTCGAGAATCGGTTTTCCTTCAGGCGCAAACAACGCGCCGCCCTGGTCGTAGAACGCAATCATAAACGCCACGACGGTTGACACGCCGACCGCCGAACACGCGATAACGCCGCTGAATAATTCGCTTCTTAGACGCTTGCCGACAATCCAGTTGATAACCGCACCGAGCAGCGGCGCGAAAATTATCAGACTTAAATAATTATTTTCAGTCATTTCTATAAAAATTACTGTTTCTAGATAGCTTCGATAAATTCGTCAATCGTCAGATTGGCGGCGCGTATCAAACTTCGCAAAGTTCCTTTCGCAACTGCCTTATGATTCGGCACGGACAGCGAAGCCATTTCGCCGTCTTTCGTCAAAACGATATGACTGCCGCTTTGTCTGGAAAATTTCCAACCGAGATTTTCAAATACTTTCACAACCTCTTTCCCGCTCAGATTCGGCAGTTGAGCCATTACGCCGCCACCTCGACCTGACGAGTTTCAACCGTCAGCGGCAAACCTTTTTCAGCGCGAACTTCAAGACAAATTTTAATCGCGTCTTTGATATTTTCAATCGCCTCGTCTTTCGTCGCGCCCTGACTGACACAGCCCGGAATCGAAGGACATTCCGTAATCCAAATACCGTCTTCGTCGCGCTCGATTGTTACGTTGAAAATCATAATTAAAAAATCAAATCTTCGTCTTCATCTTCAAACCGAAAATCCTGATGCTCAATCTCCGCCCAAGTTTCCAAAACCGCTTCGCCGACATTTTTGGCTCGCAAATTTTCCGAAACTTTTTCCTTTAATTCGGGAAACCGTAAAAGTAAAACTGCTAAATCGCGTCTGTCCGTCCAAGATTTCGGCTTGCCGTATCTCGATTGAAAGGAAATAATTTTACTGACAATCAATTCCAACGGCGATAATACTTGGATTTCTTCGACAATTTTCGTTTCGGGAAATTCCTTCACGAGTCGAACATCAATCAAATGCCGATTGCTTTCTTTTCGGACTTGATAAATTTTCAAACCTTTATCGCCGATTTCCCGAACGCGGACGGCGATGTGAAATTTCTCGCTCAAAAACGCCCGCAATTCTTCAGCTAAATGTTTTGCGTCCGTCGAAAGCAAATCAACATCCTGCGTCATTCGCGGTTCGGAAACGTAAGCGTTGACGGCTTGCGCTCCGAACAAAACGACATCTTTTCGCCCTTGCAGAAATCCGAGAATCGCTTCCTGAATTTTCGATAACGGCAATGTTTCGCGCATCGCAAACTCCTGAAATGTCAAAACATCGGCGTTAATCATTGCAAAAAACTAATTCTTTAAAATACTCGCGTCGTCAGTGTCAACCGAAAGACTGTTGCGGAAAAACGCGATGATAATTCCCAGACCGACCGCCGCTTCCGCCGCCGCGACCGACATCACCATAAAGACGAAAAGCTGTCCGGTAACGTCGGCGTAGTAACGCGAAAAGGCGACGAACGTCAGGTTGACGGCGTTGAGCATCAGCTCGATGCACATAAACATTCCGAGCGCGTTGCGTTTGAAAATCACGCCCGTTGCGCCGATGGTAAAAAGTATTCCTGAAAGTGCCAGATAGCTTGCTAAACTCGGTTCCATTTATTTTTAGCTCTTTGTCCTTTGCTC
>JAJAYR010000352.1 GCA_026786155.1 Pyrinomonadaceae bacterium | reverse complement strand
GGACACGACAAGGAAGAAGAATCAACCGGCTTGGGATTGTCTTTGGTCAAGGAAATCATCGAACAGCACGGTGGCGCGGTCGAAGTAAAATCCGAAATCGGCGCGGGTTCAAAATTTAGTTTCACGCTGCCGCGACTGTAAAAAATTTAGCCACGAACAAACACGAAAAGAACACGAAAAAATCTAAAACCGTTTTATTTCTTCGTGTTTTTTCGTGTTTGTTCGCGGCTAAAAAATTGTCTTAAAATTATAATCTCAAAGTTTTCAGATATGCCCGGAAGTCGCCGCCTAAATCCTCGCGTTTCAAGGCGAATTCGACCGTCGCAATTAAAAATCCGAGCTTGTCGCCCGCATCGTGGCGCACACCTTCGAGCTTGACGGCGTAGAAGGGTTTGTTTTCTTTAATCATTAAACGCATCGCGTCGGTGATCTGAATTTCGCCGCCCGCGCCTTTTTCCGTGCGTTCAATCGCGTCGAAAACGTCGGGCGTTAAAATATATCTGCCGATAATCGCCAAATCCGAAGGCGCGTCGGCAAATTTCGGCTTCTCGACCATATCTTTAATTTTGAAAACATTCGGCGCGACTTCATCCGCGTCAATCACGCCGAACCGCGAAATCGCCGCGCCCGCGACCTGCATTGTCGCAATTACGGGAGCGTTATATTCTTCAAAAACTTCAATCATCTGCTTGAGCGCGGGCTTTTCCGCGTCAACAATATCATCGGCGAGAAGCACGGCGAACGGTTCTTTTTCGGCGAAATCCTTCGCCTGATAAATCGCGTGTCCCAAACCTAAAGCCTGACGCTGGCGCGTGTAGCAGATTTTGGCGAGTTCAGAAATGGCGCGAACCTGCTCGAAGAATTCGGTTTTGCCTTTCTCCTGCAAAAGCTGTTCGAGTTCGTAGGAAATATCGAAATGATTTTCAATCGCCGCTTTATCACGTCCCGTTACGATTAAAATTGATTCGATGCCCGAAGCGACGGCTTCCTCAATCGAATACTGAATCAAAGGCTTATCAACCAGCGGCAGCATCTCTTTCGGCGAGGCTTTGGTGGCGGGCAGAAATCTCGTTCCCATTCCGGCGGCGGGAAAAACGGCTTTGCGAATTTTTTGTTTCATATAAATACTGTTAAATTATGATTCTATACTTTGTCGGTCAGCAATTGAACGAAACTAAAATTTTAGGTGAAAAGCGGTTCAGAAACAAATCTTCAAAAGCCGAACGGCTTTCGTCGTTTTACTGCAAAAATGAAAAAAATATCACTCATTTTAATTCTGGCGATTTTTTCGCTGAATGCTTTGCCGATTCACGCGCAAATCGCGCAATGCACCGGATTTAAAACGACGACGCTGCCGCTTTCCGGCGAATACGGCGGCTTCGGGCAATTTATCGTAACGCGCCAGACGATTGCCAATCCCGACCCGAACGCGCCCGCGCCGGTTTCGGTTTTCGTTCCAAGTAATGCGACCGCGCAAAATAAAGTTCCGGTCATTTTCTTCGCGCACGGCTTCGGCGGAACGAGTTATCAATTTTACGAAACCCTGATGCGCCAGTTGGCGGGCAACGGCTACATCGTCGTTTTCGCGCCTTACACCGCGAGTCTGTTTGCGAGCCACACGCTGCGCTACAATCAGCTTTTCAACGGTTTTCAAATTGCCGTCCAGCAAAACGCGGCGATTATGGACACCACCAAAGTCGGTTTCGCCGGACATTCCTACGGCGCGGGCGCAACCCCGGAAATGGCGCGGCGCGGCTTGGCGCAGGGTTGGGGCGCAAACGGATTATTTATGTTCGTAATGGCGGCTTGGTATAATTGGGGAACGAATATGGAGCAAATTCCGGCAAGCGCGAAAATGATTGTGCAGGTTTATTGGGACGACGAAACCAATCAGCATTTGATCGGTCAAAACGATGTCTGGAACAAACTGCCGCAGCTTGCCGAGCGAAAATGGCAGGTTATTCGGCGTTCGCAAACCTTCTGCTCGCTGGATGCCGGACACAGCCTGCCCGTTACCAACGGCTTGGGGCAAACCGCCGCGGCGACTGACGGATACGATGCGTGGGGCGTTTGGCGCAGACTCCACGCGCTTTCCGATTACACTTTTACCGGCAATTTGGCGGCGAAAAACATTGCCTTCGGCGCGGACGCCAATATGGGCAAATGGCGCGGGATTTTCGGTGTGCGGCGAATTTCGCCGCTCGAATCAACCGACGTGCCGGTCGTTAATTCGCAGAGCAACCCGTCGTTTCTGTGGAGTCAGAAATGCACCTACGCGCAAGGCTCGCCGTGTCCGTAAAATTAAAAACATCAAAGTTCGCGGCGGCGGTCTTTGACCGCCGTTTTATTTTGGGTTAATAATAAAATTCGTTTGGCGAAACGAAACAAAAGGAATTTTTAATAAAATGCTTGATTTGCATTACGTCAGAGAAAATTTGGACGCGGTAAAAACTGCTTTGCAGAATCGCAATTTTCCGATTGAGAGTCTGAAAAAATTTGTCGAACTCGACACGACGCGCCGCCGCGTCATCAGCGAAGCCGACGCGCTCAACCAAACGCGCAACTCGTCGAGCAAGGAAATCGGCGCATTGATGCAAGCCGGAAAACGCGACGAAGCCGACGCGAAAAAAGCGGAAGTCGCCGGATTGAAAGCAAAACAAGGTGAATTGTTAATACAACGTGCCGAAGCGGAATTGAAAATGGAAGATTTGCTTTCACATTTGCCGAATTTACCCGCGAACGATGTTCCAATCGGCGCGGACGAAACGGCGAACGTCGAAATCAGAAAATGGGGCGAGCCGAAAACTTTCGATTTTGAACCGCAAGACCACGTTGATTTGGGCGAGGGTTTGGGCATTCTGGATTTGGAACGCGCGACGAAAATCACGGGTTCGCGCTTTGCGATTCTGAACGGCGCGGGCGCACGTTTGAGCCGCGCTTTAATCAATTTTATGCTCGACGTGCATACGACCGAACACGGTTATATGGAAACTCTGCCGCCGTTTCTGGTTAATCGAAAATCGCTTTTCGGGACTAATCAACTGCCGAAATTTGAAGATGATTTGTTTCACATCAAAGACGAACGCGGCTTTGCGCTGATTCCGACGGCGGAAGTTCCGGTAACGAATTATCACGCCGAGGAGATTTTGTCAGCGTCCGATTTGCCGAAATACTACGCGGCTTACTCGCCTTGTTTTCGCTCGGAAGCCGGAAGTTACGGGCGCGATACGCGCGGGCTGATTCGGCAGCATCAATTTGAAAAAGTCGAACTCGTGAAATTATCACTACCGGAGAATTCCGTCGAAGAACACGAAAAGTTGACGGCAAACGCCGAACGAATCTTGCAATTGTTAGGTTTGCCGTATCGGACGGTCGTTTTATCAACCGGCGATATGGGTTTCGGCGCGGTGAAAACTTACGACATCGAGGTTTGGCTGCCGTCGCAGAAAACTTACCGCGAAATTTCCAGTTGCTCCAATTGCGGCGATTTTCAGGCGCGGCGAATGAACTTGAGATTCAGACGTGCGGGCGGCGCAAAACCCGCATTCGTTCACACTTTGAACGGTTCGGGTTTGGCAGTCGGGCGCACCTGGATTGCGATTCTGGAAAATTACCAGTGTGCCGACGGTTCGATTATGATTCCCGAAATCCTCCAGCCGTATATGAACAATCTGGAAAAAATCGGTTGATTTTTACGACGCTTCCCAAAACTCAGCGAAACTTTGCGTAAGCCTCCGCGTTCTTTGCGGTGCTAAAAAATTGGAAAACAAAGAACGCAAAATCAGCCGCTATTTTATGTTAATATCCGAATTCGATTACGAATTGCCCGACGAACTCATCGCCCAAAATCCTCTGGAAAAGCGCGAAGAATCAAAGATGCTCGTCGTCAATCGCCGCGAAAAAAACTTGCGCGACGAGCGTTTCTATAATCTTCCGCAGTTTTTGAAAAACGGCGACGTTCTCGTTCTCAACAACACGAAGGTTTTTCCCGCACGACTTGTTGGGGCGAGCGAAACCGGCGCGAAGGTCGAACTTTTTTTAGTGCGCGAAATCGAAAATCTAACGTGGGAAACGATGGCGCGTCCGGCGAGAAGATTGAAAACGGGGAAGAAAATTCTATTCGACGAAAATCTTTCAGCCGAAGTTTTAGAGAGAACCGCCGAAGGTCGCGTCGTCGTAAAATTCGCCGTGAACGGAAACTTTGACGAGATTTTAGAGCGCGTCGGCAACACGCCTTTGCCGCCGTATATCAAGCGCGACGACGGCGTATCGGACGCGGACAAAAGCCGTTATCAAACGGTTTTCGCCAAACAGCGCGGAGCGATTGCCGCGCCGACCGCCGGACTGCATTTCACGCCGGAAATTTTGGCGGAAATTAAAAATTTAGGCGTGGAAATCGCGGAAATCACTTTGCACGTCGGTTACGGGACTTTTGAGCCGGTGCGCGTCAACGATTTATCCGAACATAAAGTGATGGCGGAAAACGGCGAAATTTCGGAAGAAACTGCCCAAATTATCAATCAAGCGAAAGCTGAAAACAGAAGCATTATTGCCGTCGGCACGACGACGACGCGGGCTTTGGAATCGGTCGCGGACGGAAACGGACAAATCGCGGCGGGAAAATTTACGGCAACTTTAACCGTTACGCCCGGCTACGAATTCAAAATTATTAACGGACTTTTGACGAATTTTCATCTTCCGCAATCGTCCCTAATGGTTTTGGTTTCGACGTTTGCGGGGTATGATTTAACGATGCAGGCGTATCGGCACGCGGTCGCGTCCGGCTATCGTTTTTACAGTTACGGCGATTGTATGCTTATTATCTGATTATCTGATAGGACTTTCTCATTTTTAAGGGGAAATTTAACGCCAAGACGCAAAAGCGCAGAGGCGCAAAGTTTTTAAGATAAAAAAGCAGTAATAACTGATGTTACGCAACGAATGTTTTTTCGGGCTTTGCCCGCCGATGTGTGGAAAGGCTTCGCCTTTCCGGTCGTTATTCTCAATTTTTGCGGCTGTGCCGCCACCGTGAGGCGCAGCCTCGCTAAAATTAGGAGAAACTCAACGGAAAGGCGAAGCCTTTCCGCACATCGGGCGGCACAGCCGCCATCAGGTAATAAGTATTAAACTTCGCGGCTTCGCGCCTTTGCATCTTGGCGTTAAAAATGATTTTGAGAAAGTTATTATCTGATAAAAAAAGAAGGCGAAAATAATGGAATCAGACGCACGAAAAAACCTAATCCGTATTCTGCAAAACGCTCACGCGGGCGAAATGGCGGCGGCGTATGCGTATCGCGGGCATTGGAAATCGTTGAAACATTCGGCGGAAAGGCAGAGAATCAAACAAATCGAAGCCGAAGAATGGACGCACCGGGAAAATGTCGCCCGCTGGCTCGAAAAATTCGGCGCGAAGCCGAATCGCTGGCGTGAAAAAATCTTTTGGACGATTGGCAGAAGTTTGGGTTTGACCTGTTACGTTTCGGGCTGGTTTTTTCCGATGTATTTTGCGGGCAGATTGGAAAGTCAAAACGTGCAGGAATACGTTGACGCGGCGGAATTTGCCAAAGAAATAGAGATGCCCGATTGCTTTGAAGAAATGATGGAAATGTCGCGGATTGAAGGCGAACACGAGATTTTTTTCAGACAAACTGTAACGGGACACCGCCTTTTGCCGCTGACGAAAAGATTCTTTCGCTGGAGTTGATTTTTATTTCAGATGCCGAAAAAACGCGGTAATTTACAAAACAAATCAGAACTTTTAGCCGTGCGTTCGTTTCTCGGCGCGGTCGGCGCGTTGCCGCTCGAAACTTCGATGAAGTTCGGCAAATCTTTGGGGAAATTTATTGGCTCGCGCTTTCCGAAACTCCAAAAAACGGCGCGGCGTAATCTCGAAATCGCCTTTCCCGAAATGCCCGGAGTCGAAAAAGAGAGAATCATTCGCGGCACGTTTGAAAGTTTGGGCAGACATCTCGGTTTCGTTGCACATTTCAGAAAATTTCAGCACGAAGACATTCGCCATTTAGTCGAAGTCGAAGGGCGCGAACATTTCGACCGGGCGCGTGAAACGGGCAAGGGAATTTTGTTTTTCACTGGACATTTCGGCAGTTGGGAAGTTTTTAATCTGCTGCCGCCCGCGTTCGGTTTCGGGATGAACATTCTCGTCCGAAGAATTGATAATCCTTTGGTGGAAAGTTTCGTTGACAATTTTCGGACACGCTTCGGTTCGGTAACTTTGGACAAAACAAAATCGGCGCGGACAATGTTCCGCGTTCTCGAAAACGGCGAATTACTTGGAATTTTAGCCGATTTGAACGTGCAGGAACGCGAAGGCATTTTTGTTGACTTCTTCGGCGTTCCGGCTTCGACGACGACGAGCATCGCTAAATTGGCTTTGAAAACCGGCGCGGTTGTTTTGCCCGCGTTCGCCGTTTGGGATGAAGCTAAACGAAAATATGTCGTTCATCTCGAACCGCCCGTCGAATATCAAGCGGCTGATAATTCCGATGCCAACGTCCGCGAATTAACGCAGAAAATCACGGCAGTCGTCGAACGCTACGTCAGAAAATATCCCGAACAATGGCTCTGGATTCACAAACGCTGGAACACGCGACCGAAAGGCGAAAAACTGCTTTATTGAACTATTTTTAACCGTCGAAAATAATGCTTGCATTTTGCCGCCGTAATTTTTATACTCTTTTTCAGGGGGTGGTAAAATATGATAGATAAACATAAAACCACTTCAAACTTGAAAGGATAATATCCAATCTTTTTGAAGTCATTATAGATAAAATAAAAAAAGAGGCGCGTTCCGTGCCTCTTTTCTATTTTAAACTAAGCAGGACACAGCAAGTTTGGCGACATTTTCCGCCGTGTTCAGAGTCCACGCAGAGAGCGTG
>JAJAYR010000351.1 GCA_026786155.1 Pyrinomonadaceae bacterium | reverse complement strand
GTTCGGAGAAAAACCGCAATCCTCTCGGGCGCGCCGGAATGCATTGAAACTTCTCGCGTAAAGCTGAAAATTTGATTTGATTTTCCATCTCGCACGCCTCGGTCAATTTGTAAAATGCACGTTTTTGGAATTCTCGGTTTTCCCCGCCGCTTCCATTTTTATTTTGAAAACCGACGTGCGCGGGCAATATGAAGTTTTGATTTGGAAATCGTTTATTTCAACTTAATTTGCTCGCCCCACGGCGCGTCTCCGGCGATGCCGTGCGTCGCCCAGATGACGGGAAAGTTCGGCTCGTCTCCGGTTTCGCCGTAAAGGTCGGTGAGATAAACGAGCGCGTCCGGCTCAAATTCAGCCGCCGCCTTAATCAACGGACGAAAATCCGTTCCGCCGCCGCCCGTATATTTGATTTCTGAAAGTTCGTTAGACACCTGCATCCAATCAATTTCAACGATCTGGTGAACCGCCGCATCGCCGATCAGCAATACCAAATTTCGCTGATTGAACGCGCACATCGCGGCGATCTCGGCTAGAAATCTGCTCAAAAGCTCACCGTCAATCGAGCCGGAAGTGTCGAGCGCGACAGCGAGCCTTGTGCCGCGCTTTTTGATTGCGTCAGGCGAAAACGGCAAATCAATTCCGTTCTCGGCGCGGTAATCTCTTTCGAGCGCGAGCCATCGCCGATTCGGGCGCGAATAGTTATTCAATGTTGCTTCTTGGAAAGCCGTCTGCACAAGAGAGCGAAAAATTTGTTCCCATGGCGTTTCTACGCGCGGCAAATCCTTTGCGAGTCTTTCCAGCAATTCGGGAACGCTCCCGCGCAAAAGGCTGAGGCGTTGCTGCCAGTTCCGTTTTTCTTCGTTAGCCGTTTCAGTTGTTTGAGAATTGCTCGAATTGGACGCATCCGGCTTTTCAATTCGCAAATCACCGGCGAGCGCGTCTTTCGTATCAAATTCAATTACCAGATTGCAAAAACCAGATTCACTTCGGCATCGGCTTTTCAAAAAATAGTACAGTTCTTCGCACGACCAACGATTAACCGAACAGAATTCCGCTCGCGTGAGATTTGCTATTTTTCTCTCCGGTCGCGCCGCGACATTAAAAGAGTAATACGGCGTGCTTTTATTTGATTCAGTTGCCTGCGGATTATTTTCGTCTTCGCTTTTTTCGAGGCATTGCCAGATTCTCGAAAGCGTCCAGGCATCTTTTGGAGTTTCAAGAGCGGTTAAATTTTCAAGACTCGAATTAATGACGGCATCGGCGGCGATGTTCAAAAGTTTCGGGTTAAAATTTACCGGGTCGCGCCTTTCAAGTTCTCGAAAGCGTGGCGGATGACAAAGCGCGATATGCAGAATTTCGTGCAGACAAACGAATCTCCGCTCCTTCGGCTCGCGCCTTTCATAGTCCGCGCCGGCGTAAATCGTGCTGCCGTCGGTGAAAGCAACTGCGGCTTCATCCGTGTCGGCAAAGTTGCACCACAGCGCGAGGCTTGCCAAACCCGGCAGATATTCAATCGCCGCCTCTAAATCGGGACGCATCCGGCTCGCGTCGCAGCGTTTTAATCGGGTATCCATAACAGGTAAAAATCGGAGTTTTGAAATTGATTCGGTTAGGAATTTTTCAAGCTGTGGCGACAGAGGCTGCGGGCGGCGTTTCGTTCGTTTCGCTGACGCTATTATTTACGCTCGCGGCGGCTTCGCGTTTTTCGTTGTAACGCCAGAATACTTTCGAGTTTTCCACTTTACAGCCCGCCTTCCAGATTTTATCGAGCAGCAGGCTTCCCGCCATCGTTTTAAGGTCGCGCATCGGCAAAGCATAAAACCGCTCGCCCGTTTGCTCGTCGAAACGGTTAATGAGTTCGAGCAATTCAACTGCCGTGTCTTCGCTCGCGCTGGTTGTAATCGCAAACGACAGCGCGTATAAGCCGTTGATTGTATCGGGCAGATACGCTCCGATCTTCGACGGCGTTTTGCGTTGTATCTCAAGTAGTTCGTCCACCGATTTCATATTTTTGACTTCTTCGGCAAGCAGCATAAATTCCGCCGCGACCGAATCGCCGATGATTCCGGCGACGGCGAGATAACGAACTCGCTTGTCGGCTTTTCGCAGTTGCTCAAAAATTTTCGAGACTTTTTCCCACGAAGCCGGGCGCGGGTAAAGCTCGTGTTTCTGTGTCCGCGCCGATTCTTCGCCGGACAGATGCTGTGGAAATACTTTCAGGAAGGCGAGAACTTCCGCGATGACGCCAATTTTCATAAAGTGCGCCAAGGTAGCTTCGAGTTGCGGCTCAATTACGATATGCAGCAGACGACGATTCGCCGCCGCACCCAAGCCGCGAGCGTTTGCTAAATCTTCAGGTCTGTTGCCCGCCGCGACGATGATCCAGTTGTCGGAAATCTCGACATTTCCCTGCCGACGTTCTTCCAAGATTCCGACAACCGCGCTGCGCGTATCGTCGGGCGCGAGCGAGATTTCGTCGAAAAACAAAACGACGGGTTTTCCGTCGACGCGCGGCGCGAGAAACGCTGGCGGATAAAAAATGGTTTGTCGAGTTTCGTGGTCGAGCGCGGGCAAGCCACCGATGTCGGTCGGCTGTTTTTGGCAGAGCCGGATGTCGCGCAGTTCCGCGTCCAATTCGGCGGCAAGCTGGCGCACGGATTCGGATTTCCCGACTCCGGTCGCGCCCCACAGCATAAAGCTCAATTTCAAGGAGCGAAGACTTTTGATTAATTCTTTAGCTTCGTCCGGCGTGCAGGAAACAGTATTTATCATAATTTTACAGTTAATTTTGAAGATTGTTTTTAACTTTCACCATTTGTCAGCCGCTTTTTTTCCGCCAGGGTGGTTGTGGCATCGGCACCGCGCATCCATCTCTCAGAAGAAGTGCGAGCGATGATTTCCGCCGGAGAATAAACCGCTTTCATTCGCAGAAAAATCAGCCGCTCGAAAACTTCCCGCACGGCGACGAGTTGTTTTCGTGCGCCCGTATTTTTGACGAAGGCGCAGCCGAAAATTATTTCGGCAAGAAAGACGGCGAAGGAGTTGTGAGAGACGAGCAATGTCGCCGGGTGATCGGAATGTTCAAGCGGAAAACACAGAAATTTTTTAACGGCGGCGCAGTCTGTTTGCGACAAATTAAACGCCGCAAGCAATTCATTTTCGCCCGTGATTCGGTCGGCTTCGATTAAAGCGCGCTTTTTCGCTAAGAATTTGTAATAAGGATCGTTTTCGTCTTGCAACAAATCACGCGCCCAGTCTTCGACCGAAACGACTTTTCCCACATCCTCGATTAAATGTTCGGTCAAAATTCGGCGCGTTTCGACAGTTTTGTTTTCGCTGTTGCCGATGCTCGCCCCAAAAATCCGTACGCCGAGTTCGATTCCTTCCCGATGGTGCAGCAAAAAGCGATGTTTGAAATGGGCGCAGGCTGACTTGCTCGAATCCAAAAAGTTGTGGATTTCGATGTAATCCTGCCACTTGCCGCCGTAAGTTTTTGCGCTGATTTGCGCGTGTTGGAGCGGTTTCATAATTTGCTGTTTGCCCGCCGCTTATTTAACTTTTTCAGCGTTCACTAAGAAAAGATTTTGTGTTATCTTTTCTTAGTGAGTTTCGATAAGAAAGTTTCTTTCTTAAAATATGCAGCTAAAAACAAATCGTGCCGGATTTCTCGTTAATTGTTCGACCGCTGGAGAATCATTTCAGGCATTTGTGCCAAATGCTCTGCCGCCCGCGCCATCGCTTGACCTCAATGGGGAACATTTTGACCGTTTGGAGCGGGCGAACCGCGCTCTTGGAAAGCTCGACGGATTATCGCGCTTTCTGCCTGACGTTTCGCTTTTTGTTTACTGGTTCGTGCGAAAGGAAGC
>JAJAYR010000350.1 GCA_026786155.1 Pyrinomonadaceae bacterium | reverse complement strand
CGAGGTCTTCACGCAGTCGCAGCAGTTCGCTCATATCCATCCCGACCAAGGTTTTGAGCCGGATAAGACTGCCTTTTAAACGACCTTCGAGCAGAATCCGCCGCGAGCGCAGGCGTTCGACTTCGACCTGCAAAAGATTGAGTTCGAGCGGCGCGGTTTCGCCTTCGTTGACGCGCGTCTGGACGAATTTGACCGTTTGCAAATCGAGATTTACCAAACCTTCGGTCGTGTCGAGTTCGCGCAGCGCCGCTAACGCTTCGGTGTAAAGCGCCAGCACTTCGCCGCCGAGTCGCCTTTGGCGGTCGGCAAACTCGGCTTCGGCGACGGCAATCTCGGCTTGGGCGAGTTCGATTCGCCGTCTGCGCTGCCCGCCGATTTCGAGCGGCAAAGACACGCCGATGCTCGTCGAACGCTCGCCCGGCGAGCCGGTCAAGCGTCCGGTCGTCTGCTCGAAATCAACGGTCGGATTCGGGCGCAAACCTGCTTGTACCAATCGCGCCCAAGCGCGGTTAATATCAAGCTGCGCGGCGGCAAGCTCTCGATTGGATGTCAAAGCTCGTTTAATTAAATCGTCGGGTAGTAAACCCTGCTGCGGGTCAAAATAAAGAGCGACGGTCGGACTGATCGCCGGGCTTTCAGCTTCAGTCGCGTCTTTGGATATATTTACGGAAGCAATCGGATTTACTGCCTCAATCTTCTTCCCGACAACACTTTTCTCATTGGAATTTTGAGCCTTTGCCGCAACGCTGAACGCCGACACGACGAGCATCGGCGCGAGAGCAAAAGCCGTGATAAAATTTATTCGTTGTTTAAGATTCGATAAATTCATTTTCGAGATTCAATAATTCGACATCTACCCAAACGAAAATAGATTGCGGAAAATGCGGAAGCCCGCACGAAGTGAGGGCGCGAAAACATACTTGACGAAGTGCGTGTTTCCGCAACGAAGTTTTTGCAAGCCAATTTTTGATTGGTATATCAGCACAAACAAAACGACCCAAACGATTGGGCAAAATCAAAGAAAATTTGCATACAAATCCGGCGCGAAAAAGTATTTTTTAGCTCTAGGCGAGATTCTACAATTATGAAGATGAGCGAGAGATGAAATGGATTTTTTACTCTGAGATTTGCGCCGTAGGCTTGAAAATATTGGATGTCGGCAAAAAAACGACGAAAGTGCTGCCATCGGAATCGGAGCGGCGCAGTTCGAGCGTTCCGTCGTGCGCCTCGGCGACCCATTTGGCGATTGCCAGTCCGAGTCCCGCGCCGCTGCCGTCGGTTGTTTCGCTGTGCGTGCGCGATTTGTTGGCGCGATAAAACCGCTCGAAAATATGCGGCTGGTCTTCAGACGGAATACCGCTTCCGGTATCGGCAACCGTTACGAAGAATCCGCCCGACTTGCTCTCCAGATTAACGCTGACGGAAGCACCGGTCGGGGTATGTTTGACGGCGTTGCCGAGCAAATTTAGAAACATTTGCCGGAGCAAGCCTTCGTCTCCGCGAAATGGGGCTTCGGTGAACGCGGCGACGTTCATTACGATATTTTTACGGTTTGCTAAAACTCCGGCGGCGCGAATCGTTTCTTCGAGTAATTCATCAAGATAAAAATCGCTTTGCTGAAGCGGGCGGCTTCCGGCATCGGCGCGGGCGAGCGTGAACATATCCTCGACAATGCGCGTCAGGCGGCGCGTTTGCTCGTCCATCATAGTGATGGCTTCGCGGTATTCGGCTTCGTCGCGGTGCGTTTTCTCAAGCGTAACTTCGGCGGTCGTGTGGATTACATAAAGCGGCGTTCTGAGTTCGTGCGAAGCGTCCGCCACAAATTGCCTTTGCTGGGCAAACGCCGCGTCGAGCCGCGCCAGCAGTTCGTTGAAAGTTCCGGCGAGGCGACCGAGTTCATCGCGCGGGTTGACGACGGGCAATCTCTGTTCGAGATTTTCGGCACTAATGCGGCGGGCGCGTTCGCTCATTACAACTACCGGAGCGAGACCGCGCCGGGCGAGAAACCAGCCGCCGACTCCCGCCAAAATAATCGTGAACGGAACGGCGATAAAGAAAATATTCCGCAGCACTTCCAATTCCTCTTCAACCGGCTCTAACGGTTGACTGACCGCGACAAAATAGCTTGTTTGCGCCGCCGAAACATTAACCCGCCGGACGGCATTTCGGCGTTCGTCGTCATCCGAATTACCGTTGTGCGATGTCGTCGTGTAAAAAATAGATTCGGCGGCGGGCAACTTGTTAATCGCCTCTAACTGCGCGTGAGTTCCGCCGCGGGCTGGTTTTTCGGCAACAAGTTTTCCTTGATAATCAAAGACGGCGACGGCTTGCTCCGGAGAAAATAATTCTTCAAGCTCGCTCGTGATTACTTCCCTGTTTTCTTCTTTGCCGACGACGCGCTCAAGCGTCGCCCTGGTCGCCTCGACCGCCGCTTTTAAGTCCGCGTCCAGGCGTTGATAAAGGCTGTGCGCGAGCAGCAAATAAACTCCTGCACTAAAAACGACGAGCATCAACGCCAGAACGCCCAGATACCATAGTGTTAAGCGAGTCCGCACCGAATCAAGCATCCGTTTCTCCGTCTCCGGCTGACAGCGTGTAACCTTCGCCGCGTCTGGTGCGAAGCAATTTTACATTGTGTCCGTCGTCTATCCTGCGCCGCAGCCGCTGAATATAAACGTCAATCAGATTTGAAAAAGAATCGAAATTTTCGTCCCAGACGCGCTCGGAAATCTCGATGCGCCCGACCACTTCGTCGCGGTGGCGGGCGAGATATTCCAGCACGGCGTATTCTTTGGAAGTGAGCGTGATATTTCGCCCGGCTCGCCTGACGCTTCTGGCGCGGGTGTTAATGACCAAATCATCAATTTCGATAATTTCCGGGCTGAGAACATGCCCGCGCCGCGAGAGCGCACGAACACGCGCCAGCAGTTCGTGAAAATCAAACGGCTTGGTCAGATAATCGTCCGCGCCGGTGTCGAGTCCCGTCACACGGTCATTTATCGCATCACGCGCGGTCAGCATTAAAATCGGTATGCTCAAACCCGATGCGCGAAGTTCGCGGCAAACTTCAAAACCGTCTTTTTTCGGCAGCATAATATCGAGAATCACCAAGTCGTAATCGTTGACGCTCGCTTGATAAAGTGCCGCTTCGCCGTCAGCGGAAACATCAACCGCGTGCGTTTGCTCGCGCAAGCCTTTCGCCAGCATCTGCGCCGCCGTCGGTTCATCTTCGACCAGTAAAATTCGCATTTCCTTTTACTTTACTCAAGCATAATACAGATTTTTTGCTTGAGTAATAAAAATAATAAACAATCAAAGATGAACGGAAAATGAAACAGGCGGATAAATAAAATGGTTTTCAAAAAAACTTTAAGCGAGGTCGCCTTCATAAACAAGTTTCTTCGTCATCGTTAGCGGAAAGAACTTATTATTTAACCGACGGATTCGATAATTGCTCCGGCGGCTACACCTCCCAATAAAATCCAAATCGGATGAATTTTGGTAAAAAGCGAGAGAGCCGCAGCACCCGTCGCAATAAAAATATAGCCGAGATTGCTATTTTCAAAAGCGTTTTGTCCAAGCGACATAATCGTTACGCCGAGCAGACCGATAACCGCCGGTGCCGCTCCTTTACCGAAGGCTTTGAGCCATTTGCTTGAAGCGAATCTCTGAATTTGCCCGGCGGCGAGCGCGGCGAGCAGAAACGGAAATAAAAATACTGCGATGGTCGCCGCGAGCGCACCACCGAAGCCTGCCGCTTGAAACCCCACAAAAGTTGCTGTAATCAAAACCGGACCGGGCGTAACGTAACCGAAAGCGACTGCCGTGCTGAAAACGTCCGGCGTAATCCAGCCGCGTTCGGCAACCGACACGCGCTCGACAAGCGGCAGCGCGGCTTGCCCGCCGCCGAAGGCGAGCAGTCCGATTAGAAGAAAGTTG
>JAJAYR010000349.1 GCA_026786155.1 Pyrinomonadaceae bacterium | reverse complement strand
CAAACGCGACGTTGCCGACCGCGCTGCGCGTTTCGGAAGAAAATCTGGGTGTTCCGAAGGAAATCAACAGCTTCGTTTTAACCGTCGGCGCGACCGCCAACCAGAACGGCACGGCGCTTTACGAAGGCGTGACGGTTTTATTTCTGGCACAGTTGGCGGGCATTGATTTATCGCTCGGAACGCAGTTGATGGTCGTCTATCTGGCGATTTTGGGCGGCATCGGAACGGCGGGCGTTCCCAGCGGTTCGATTCCTTTTATCATCGGAATTTTGGCGATGATCGGCGTTAATCCCGCGCTGATTGCGATTATTCTCGGCGTGGACAGAATTTTGGATATGTGCCGCACGACTTTGAACGTCGTCGGCGATTTAACGGCGGCGACCTTCGTGGCGCGGTCGGAAGGCTTTGAACTTTTGAAGGACACGAAAATTTAGTTTGTTGTTGCCGACAAATCGGCTAGAATCTTTGTGAGGTGAATAAAGTGATGACTACAATGCCGCAGCCGATTCCATTGCGTTTCAAGGTTGATGATTATTACCGGATGATTGAACTCGGAATGCTCAAAGATTATGAAAAAGCCGAAATTATCGAAGGAGAATTAATTAGAAAGATGCCGATAGGAGACAAACACGCGGCTTGCGTCGAAAGATTAAATGAGTTTTTACGCGACGAGTTGGGAAAATCCGTCAGCATCCGTAATCAACAACCGATTAAAGTCGGCGAGTACAACGAGCCGCAGCCTGATTTGGCAATCGTCAAAAGACGCGATGATTTCTACGACAACGGCAAACCGACCGCGAAAGATTGTCTGGCGTTAATCGAAGTTTCCGACTCGACGCTCGACTATGACCGCAACCGCAAACTGCCGCTTTACGCCGAAGCGAAAATTCCCGAATTCTGGCTGGTAAATCTGCAAAACAACACCGTCGAAGTTCACACCGAACCGCGCGAAAGCGTCTATAGTTTGATTAGAGTTTTGCGGCGCGGCGAAACAATTAAATCGGAAAGCGTTCCGAATCTGGAAATCGAAGTTGACAAAATTCTGGGTTAAAAAATAAAGAACAAGGAGAGTTTATAAAAAATGTTTCCCATTGGCGACGACAATTCCGACCGCACGATTACGCCGTATGTTAACTATTTGTTCATCGGTATCAACATTTTAGTTTTCGTTTTCTTGCAGCGTATCGGCTCGAACGAATCTTTCACTTACGCCTTTTCACTCGTGCCGCGTGAGATAATAAACGGTATAGATTTGCAGGGCTTGATAAATATCCAAAGCGCAAACGGCAGCGTCATCGGGCAAGTTCCGCATTACGAAACGCCGCTCGGCGTGTATTTTAATTTCCTCAGTTCGATGTTTATGCACGGCGGATTTATGCACTTATTCGGCAATATGCTTTTTCTGTGGGTGTTCGGCGACAATCTGGAAAACCTGCTCGGACACGCTCGTTACGCCGCGTTTTATATCGTCTGCGGATTGGCGGCGGCGGTCGCGCAAATCGTGATGGACACCGATTCGGTGATTCCGATGTTGGGTGCTTCGGGAGCGATTTCCGGCGTTCTTGGTGGTTATTTGTTATTGTTTCCGACGCGCCGCGTGCGGGCTTTGATTTTTAATTTTCTAACGGAAGTTCCGGCGTTCGTCGCGCTCGGTCTGTGGATTGGAATGCAGATTTTGCAGGGATATTTTACTCCGGCGGAAGCGGGCGGCGTGGCTTATGCGGCACACATCGGCGGATTTTTCGCGGGTTTGATTTTGATAAAAATCTTCGCCATCGGCAGGAAAGTTTAGGTTTTAATCGGCAAACTAGCGTCTTTTTCCACAACTTCGGCTCTGTAATTTTTTAGTAAGCAGGTGAGCAAAAGTTTCGATGTATTTTGAAAAGTTCAGAGTTTAAACTTCAGTTTGCCAACCGCCGCGCTTCGCTGGCGGTTGCACACGCTAAAGCGTGGACTCTGAACACGCCGGAAAATGTCGCAAAACTTTTGCTCACCTGCTTAGGATGGTAAAACTGTAAGTAATTATCCTAATCTGCGAAAACGGTTTGCCGTCTTTTTTCGCCGGTTCAAACTTTATACCGTAAGCGGCTTTAACGGCATTTGCATTGAGACCGCCGCCCAAACCTTTCAAGACGAGCGTGTGAGTTATCTGCCCGCTTTCCGAAAACAAAACCGCCAGCGTGATTTTCCCCGAAATTAGGTCTTGCCGCGCCTTATCGGTATATGTAGGGTGCGGCTTCGCCAAAATTTTCATCGGCGTAACGCTTGGGTCAGGCGGCGGCTGAACGATTGGCGCGGCGGACGGATTTTCCGCGATGGCGTTCAAAACGGCATCGCGGTTTTTACTGAAATAATCGTGGAAAACGGTCAGCGTGTCCAGCCTTTCCTTTTGCAGTTCGACCTGCGAATTGTTGCGGCAGTTTTTCAGGCAAATTTCCAGAGTATCTTTCGCCCTTTGAAGCAAATCTATTTCGTCAATCGGTTTCGAGCCGCCGCCGACGCGGTTGCCGAATTGATACAGCAAAGCATCGGACTTTAAGACGTAAGCCGCCGAATAATCCGGGTTGATGCTAATCGCTTTGTCGGCGTCGCCGATTGCCTCGCTGTTGTCGCCTTCATAAACATTCGCCGCGCCGCGAACGTAATAAGCCAGCGCGATTTTCGGGTTGATTTTGATGGCTTTGCCGCTTTCTTCCTGAGCCTTATCCAATTTGCCGGCGAGTAAATATGTGTAAGCCAGATTCGTGTAATAAGTCGCGTCCTGCGGGTTAAGATTAACCGCTTTCTCGAACGCCTTGATCGCTTTTTTCAAAGCGTCTTCTTTGATGTATGCCAATCCCAGCGCGTTCCAGATTTCCGCGTCGTCTTTCGTCTGCCTGCTCGCCTTTTCCAATACGGCGACGGCTTCCTTATTTTTGCCTTCCTGATAAAGTTTGATTCCTTTTTCGCGCTCGGTTTGAGCAAAAGCGAAACTAAATCCTAAAAAGACAAATGCCGGTAAAAGCGAGATTTTGCAAAGTGATTTCATAAACATTTTTTCAAAAATACGAGACAGTCAAACGGATTGGAGAGTTTCGGGCAAAGCCAGAATCAATATTACAACAGCACATCGCTGACGACGAAGCGGCGCGGGCGGTTAATTTTGCTTTCGCGCTTGCGACTGCACCGCCGTAATTGCTACCGCGTCGGCGATGTCTTCGGCTTTACAGCCGCGCGATAGGTCGTTGCACGGTTTATCCAAGCCTTGCAGAATCGGACCGATGGCAGTGCCGCCGGTTAATCTTTCGGTCAGTTTGTAAGCGATGT
>JAJAYR010000348.1 GCA_026786155.1 Pyrinomonadaceae bacterium | reverse complement strand
CCTGAATCGTCGTTCGCACGATATTTACTTCCGGCTGCTGCGCGGTCAAAGTCGAACCGGCGGTTTGCGTGTGGAATCGCAGCATCAGCGACTTCGGATTTTTCGCGCCGAATCGTGTCCGCATAATTTTCGCCCAAAGTCTTCGCGCCGCTCGAAATTTGGCGACTTCTTCCAGTAAATTAAGATGGGAATTGAAGAAAAACGACAGACGCGGCGCGAAATCGTCAACTTTCAAACCGACGGAAATCGCCGCGTCAACGTAGGCGATGCCGTCCGCCAAAGTAAAAGCGAGTTCCTGCGCGGCGGTCGAACCGGCTTCGCGGATGTGATAGCCGGAAATCGAAATCGTGTTCCAATTCGGCACGTCCGACGCGCAGAAAGCAAACGTGTCGGTAATCAATCGCAGCGAAGGAACGGGCGGATAAATGTATGTTCCGCGCGCGATATATTCCTTCAAAATGTCGTTTTGAATCGTTCCCTGAACTTTGTCGAACGCCACATTCTGCTTTCGCGCCACCGCCAAATATAAACAAAGCAAGGTGGAAGCCGTCGCGTTGATCGTCATCGAAGTCGAAACCGCATCCAGCGGAATGCCGTCGAACAGCATCAGCATATCTTCCAGAGAATCAATCGCCACGCCGACTTTGCCGACTTCGCCGCCCGCCAAATCGTCGTCCGAATCAAGCCCGATCTGCGTCGGCAAATCGAACGCCACGCTTAAACCGGTGGTTCCGGCGGACAGCAGATATTTGTAACGCCGATTGGAATCTTCGGCGGTCGCAAAACCGGCGTATTGACGCATCGTCCAGAATCTTCCGCGATACATATTCGCCCGCACGCCGCGCGTGTAGGGAAATTCGCCCGCCGCGCCGATCTCCGTTTCGTAGTCAACCGTCGAGTTTTCAGGATTGTAATCGTTGGGCAGTTCGATGCCCGAAGAAGTTTCAAATTTTTCGCGTCTTTCTGCCATAACGACATTAGATTAGCATATTTAGCTGAAGGGTGAGCGTAACTCAAAAACCATTCGGAATAGATGACAGATAATAGTTGATAGCTGATAGCTCAAACCGCTCTCCGAATCTCTCATCTATTCCGAATGGTCAAATCTCGATTGCACAACTGTTTAATTACGCTCAGGCTTCATTTAGCTGATGAAAACATACAAACCAATGAGTTGAATTTTGATTTCTCGCGGTTATTTATTATCATCGTCGAAACCGTTTCACAATCTTTTGATTTTGGCTGAAAAATAATGAACATTAAGCTGGTTAGGACAGAGGGCAATTTATATTAAATGAGAAAAACGATTCGGAATAGATGATAGCTGACAGATAATAAATGAGAGATAAGACCGGAACAATCTATCATCTATTCCGAAGTAAAATTGCTTGAAAGTCTTTCAGCGTAAAATCCGAAACATTGCCGGATGAGAGATACGAAACTGCTTCCGAAAATTTAGTGGGAAAGTATCTGATAAAAATTCCTTCTCAAAGGAATTTTCGCACTTTCGCTTTTTCGCTTTCTCTTCTGAAACATTTTGTTTTATACTGCGTAGAATTTCGCAGTTTCACTTTTACATTTCTTTAAGCGTCCATTTTATGAAAAATTTAATCTTGCGGTTTGGTATCGCAATTTTTGCGTTCATCGCGTTCGGCTGGTCAATCGAGGCGCAAACGCGCACCGAAACTTTGGCGATTACCAATGCGCGAATCGTCACCGTTTCCGGCGCGGCGATTGAACGCGGCACGGTCGTCGTCCGCGACGGTTTAATCGAAGCGGTCGGCGCGAATCTGAAAGTCCCTACCGATGCGCGGATTATTGACGGCACGGGTTTGACCGTTTATCCGGGCTTGATTGACGCGAACACCAATCTCGGTTTGCCCGCGACAATCACGCCGCCGCGCGGTCAAGGTCAGCCGACGACGCAAATCGCGCCGACCACTTCAAACTCGAATTATCCCGACGGATTACAGCCGGAAGAAATGGCAATCGAACGATTAAAAGCGGGCGAAGCGCAGTTTGAAACGGTTCGCAGTGCCGGATTTACGACGGCTTTAATCGTTTCTCGTGAAGGCATTTTTAACGGTCAGTCGGCGATTATCAATCTGGCAGGCGATTCGGTTTCGGAGATGGCGATTCGTCCGGCGTTCGCCGAACATTTCACGTTCACGACGCTTCGCACCGGACAATATCCGACTTCGCTGATGGGAACTTTTTCCGCGTTTCGGCAGATGCTGCTCGACGCGCAAAGGTTACAGATTCTGCGCCAAACCTACGACAAAAATCCGCGCGGAATGCGGCGACCGGAAGCCGACAAATCGCTCGAAGCGCTGCTTCCCGTTTTAAATCGCGCAATGCCGATTGTCTTTAACGCCAATACCGAAATCGAAATAATTCGCGCCGTTGACTTGGCTAAGGAATTTAATTTGAGCGCGATAATTTCCGGCGGTCAGGAAGCGTGGAAGGTGGCGGATAGATTGAAAGCGAATAACATTCCGGTGCTGCTGTCGCTGAATTTCCCGAAACGCACGGCGACTGCCTCCCCGGATGCCGACGCGGAAAGTTTAACTCTGCTGCGTCTGCGGGCGGAAACGCCGAAAACCGCCGGAAAGCTGGCAAACGCGGGTGTGAAATTCGCTTTTCAATCGGGCGGAATGACGAGCATCGGCGACTTTTTGACGAACGCCAACAAAGCGACGGAAAACGGTTTGACGAAAGACGCGGCGGTCAGAGCGATGACTTTGAGCGCGGCGGAAATCTTCGGGCTTGATAATCGGCTCGGCACAATTGAGGCGGGCAAAATCGCCAACTTAACCGTTTCGCGCGGCGATATTTTTTCAAAAGACAAAACAATTACGCACGTTGTTATTGACGGCAAACTTTTCGAGCAGAAGGAAAAACCGAAAACGCCGACACCGGCGACGGGCGGCGCGACGCAGCAACCGGCGACGGCAAACGTCGGCGGCAATTATGCGATAACCATCGAGATTCCCGGTCAGGCGACGGCGGCGACTTTGAATTTGATTCAGCAGGGCGAGACTTTAACGGGAACGATTGCCGGACAATTCGGAACTGCGCCGCTCAAAAACGGCAAAATTACGGCGGAAGGTTTTAATTTTTCGGCGACGGTCGAATTCGGCGGACAGACGATTGATCTCGATGTCAGCGGGCGAGTTACAGGCAATCAAATCAGCGGCACAATAACCACGCCGCAGGGCGCGATTCCGTTTAGCGGCGCGAAAACGCCGTAGAAGTTATTTGAGCATCGGCGCAAAGAGTTGTTCGAGTTGTCGTTCGATACGCGAAACGCGGCTGTCAAGCGCGTCAATTTTGGTTTCAAGCGTTTTCATTTCAGCGCGAACGGCTAGAAATTCGGCTTTTAGTTCGCCGCGCAGCGATTCAATCAGGCGTTCGCTGCTACGCTGATTGAGCCACGCCGAACCGAAGATTGACAGGACAATCGAAGCGGCGGCGACAACGAACATTGCTGTTTGATCCATAATAATTCAAACCATAACAGAGATTTTTTATTTGTTAAAAGAGAAAAAATGAAAAAGATTTACAAGTTTTTATTTCTAATTGCGCTCCTTATAACATCGCCAACGCTTCTTTTGGCGCAGTCGAAGACGCAGGTTTTGATTCGCAACGCGACCGTGCTGACCGCCGTGCGCGGAACGCTGGAGAATACCGATATTCTCATCGAAAACGGCAAGATTGCCAAAATCGGCAAGAATCTGAAAGCCGCGTCGAATGCCAAAATCATTGACGCGGCGGGCAAATTCGTCTCGCCCGGCATTATTGACTGCCATTCGCACACGATGTCGGACGCGGTGAACGAGTTTTCGTTTTCAGTTACTTCGATGGCGCGAATCCGCGACGTTTTGAATCCGACTGATATTTCGATTTATCGCGCACTCGCTGGCGGCGTCACGACGGCGAACCTTTTGCACGGCTCGGCGAACGCCATCGGCGGGCAAAACTCGACGGTTAAATTTAAATATGGCAAGCCGGTCGAGGATTTTCTGGTTGCCGACGCGCCGCCGGGAATAAAGTTCGCGCTTGGCGAAAACGTCAAACGCACGAATTTTAATCCGACACCGGGCGCGGTGGCGCGTTATCCGCGAACCCGTATGGGAACGATGGAAGTCATCCGCGATGCCTTTGTTCGCGCCAAAGATTATAAAAAATCGTGGGATGATTTCCGCGCCAAAAAAGCGATGATTCAGCCGCGCCGCGATTTGGAATTAGAGCCGCTGGTCGAAGTTCTGGAAGGCAAAAGATTAGTTCACGCGCACGGCTACCGTTCGGACGAACATTTGAATTTACTGCTGATTGCCGACGAATTCGGTTTCAAAATCGCTACTTTGCAGCACGGACTCGAAGCGTATAAAATCGCGCCGGAAATCGCCAAGCGCGGCACGGGCGTTTCGATTTTCTCCGATTATTGGAGCTACAAACTCGAAGCCTACGATTCGATTCCTTATAACGCCGTGATTTTATGGAAGGCGGGCGTTAATGTTTCGATAAATTCCGACTCGGACGAACGAATGCGCCGTCTGAATTTAGATGCAGCGAAAGTCGTCAAAACGGGCGTTCCCGAAGAAGACGCGCTGAAAATGATTACGCTCAATCCGGCGAAACAACTCGGCATTGACAAACGCACCGGCTCGATTGAAGTCGGCAAAGACGCGGACATCGTAATTTGGACGGCGCACCCGTTCAGCGTTTATGCCCGACCGGAAATGACGATGATTGAAGGCGAAATTTATTTCGACCGTCAGCAGGATTTAGCCAAACGCGCCGAACTTCAGAGAGAACGCGAAACTTTGGAAAAATTGGAGGTCAATCGTCCGCCCGGCGCGGGCGCGACCGGCACCACCGCGCCGCCGATTCCCAAAGAAAAACGTCAGGCTGACCACGACTACGCGGAAGATGGAGGAAACCGATAATGCAAAATGAATTTTTCACCACAGAGACACAGAGGCACAGAGGTTTTGAAGAAATGCAAAAAGAAACACTTACAAAAAGATTTTTATTAAAGTTTTTCTCTGTGTCTCTGTGTCTCTGTGGTTTAATTTTTCCCGCGGCTTTCAAAACCTTCGCGCAGAGCGACGGTTCACAGCAAAACAAAACCGGCAGAGCAGGAACTTTTGCTATCACGAACGCGCGAATCGTTACCGTTTCCGGCGCGACGATTGAGAAGGGAACTTTAATCATCAAAGACGGAAAAATCGAAGCCGTCGGCGCAAATGTTCCCATTCCGAACGGCGCGGAAAAGATTGACGGCACGGGTTTGAGCGTTTATCCGGGAATGATTGACGCGGGAACGAATTTAGGTTTAGCGGAAATCAGCGGCGGTGCGCCCGCGACGATTGACGTTGCCGAAACCGGCGATATGAACTCGAACGCGAAGGCGTTTCTCGCCGTCAATCCGCATTCGTCGCACGTCAATGTAACGCGCATCAACGACGTAACGACCGTGCTTTCGATGCCGACCGGCGGAATTATTTCCGGTCAGGCGGCGATTATCAATCTGAACGGCTCGACGCAGAATGAAATGGCACTCGTGCCGACCTTCGGACTCGTCATCAATTTTCCGCGCATCACGACCGGCGGCGGCGGTTTCAATCCGTTCGGAACGCAAGCCCCGATTGATTTTAACGAAGCCTTGAAACGCCGCGACCAAAGGCTCGACGATTTGAAAAAACTTTTTCGGGACGCAGAAAATTACGCCAAGATTCAGGAAGCCTATGCCGCCGATAAATCTTTGCCCGCGCCGCCAACCGATTTGAAAATGGCAGCGTTGAAAGATTACGTGCGCGGCGCAAAGCCGGTAATTTTCACGGCGGAGCGCGAACGCGACATTCGCGGCGTGGCGAAATTTGCGGGCGAAATGAAAATCAAAGCGATTATTTTCGGCGGACAGGAAGCGTGGAAGGCGGCGGACGATTTGAAGAAAAACAACATCGCCGTCGTCTATACGAACGTCCATAATCTGCCCGTCCGCGACGACGACGCTTACGATTATCTGCTCGAAGCACCGGCGAAAATGGCGCAGGCGGGCGTGAAGTTTTCCATTTCGACCGGCGACAACGGCGCGATGGTCAGCGAACTGCCGTTTCAAGCCGGACTCGCCGCCGCGTTCGATTTGCCGAAGGACGAAGCGTTAAAATCCGTGACGCTTTATCCGGCGCAGATTCTGGGAATCGCCGATAAATTAGGCTCGCTCGAAGCGGGCAAAATCGCCAACCTCGTCATCACCAACGGCGATATTTTAGAGCCGCGCACGAACGTCAAATATGTTTTCATCAACGGCAGACTGCTGCCGCTCACGAGTCGGCATACTGAACTTTTTGAAAGTTTCAAGGACAGAAAGTAAAGAAGTAACTCACCTTACGCGGAGAAATGGATCGGATTCAATTCCCGTAAAGTTTGAAAAGCTGAATGCAGTGCGTTGACATATAATTTAGTTTTCAAGGCAAAATGATTTGTTTTAGTTTCTATTTTCAGCATTTCCAGTTTGATGTAACCGCACAAGGCGGCGTAAAAATGATTCGTTTGCGTTTTCTCCGTTTGCGTTGGAGATTTTGCCAAACTAACATTTTGTTTCAATGATTTATGATAAACTTCCACGTTCCATCGTCTTTGATAAATTGTGGTTATTTGGTCAAGAGATAGTGTTGTATCACTTGAAATTAAATATAAAATACCGATTATTTCATCTTCGTTTGTGAAGACTTGTTTGACCAACTTTAATGGAAATTCGACTCCTTCGAGATAAATTTCCAACTCGGTGTTTGCTTCGATTTCAAGCGTTGAAACGACGACCCAGCGACCGGCTTTTTTGTTCGCCAAACTGATCGCTACTTTGCGATTACTTTTGATTGGACAAATAACATCTTTTTTATGTTTTTGTTTGATAAGGCGAAGGTTTTCGACACTGGAAAACCAAGCATCAAACAACACATACTTGAATTTGACTTGATTTTTGACAGCTTGGGCAATCATTTCCAATGCCATTGTGTTCTTT
>JAJAYR010000347.1 GCA_026786155.1 Pyrinomonadaceae bacterium | reverse complement strand
CTCGATAACTGACCGCATATCCATTAAGTTTTTTTCATCCACTGGTAATCTCATATCTTTTATTTATCACACTTTTTTGCTCTTTCTGGCAATCTGTTTTAATCTGACAAAGTAGAACTAAGTAGTCTGGAAATTAAGTTTTTTGGCATTTCGACAAGCGTTTAGAGTTCACGCGTGTGGGGGTTGGCCCCCGCGCAGCGCGGGGGGAGGCACGCGCAAGCGTGGACTCAGAACAGCGGGAAAATGTCGCAAAACTTCTGCTCACCTGCTTGTCTGTCAGCTATCATCTTTCATCTCTCATCTATTCCGAAGTCAAATTGCATTTCAGTTTATTTTGGGCAATCGCTTCTTCAATCACGAAATCATTTTCCGCTAAACTTTCTTCCGCCGTTTGACGATTTACATTCGCTTGGTGCATTACGATGGCGACGCGCAAATCGTTGTTCGCTTCAGTCAATAAATCGTTTGCCGCCGGTTCGTTCAAATCGGTTTCCGACATCAAGATTCGCCGTGAGCGTTCCTTCAATTTCGCGTTGGAAGATTTGACGTTCGTCATCCGGTTGCCTTTGACGTAGCCGAGTTTGATCATCGCGGCGGTCGAAATCAAATTTAAAACCATTTTCTGCGCCGTTCCCGCTTTCATCCGCGAAGAACCGGCAATCGCTTCCGCGCCGACGATTGGCACGATGGCGATTTCCGCAACTTTCGTCATCGCCGAATCGGGAACACAAGCGATGCCAGCGGTGAAGCAATCCAAACTTTTCGCGTATTCCAACGCACCGATAGTATAAGGTGTTCTGCCCGAAGCGGCGATGCCGATGACCGCATCTTTACTGGTTAAACCGCGCGTTTGCAAATCTGATTGTCCGGCTTCCGAATTGTCTTCGCTGGCTTCGGTCGCTTTGTAAAGCGCGTCGTAACCGCCCGCGATAACGCCTTGAATCAAGTCGTAAGGAACGCCGAACGTCGGCGGAATCTCGCTCGCGTCCAATACGCCGAGCCGTCCGCTCGTGCCTGTTCCGACGTAAAATAATTGTCCGCCGTTTTGCAGTCGCTCGACGATTTTATCAATCGCCGCCGCGATTTCCGGCAAAACTTTTTCGACTGCCAACGCGACGGTTTTATCTTCGTCGTTGATAAGCCGAATCGCTTCGAGCGTCGAAACTTTATCAATGCTCGCCGTGCGTGGATTTTCCTGTTCGGTAATCGGAATATTCATTCGCGTTCTGACTTTCTTGATTTAACTTGTCGGCAGAAAAATCTTCTTATCAATCGCCGCCGGATTGCCGACGACGACGAAGCGGATGTTTTTCATATATTTTTGCGCGGCGGCTTGGACTTGCGACGGTGTAACTTCACGGATTTTGTCGAGAAAATTGAACGAATTGCGCCAGCCGCCGCCGATCAGTTCGTATTTGGCGAGTTCGCCCGTCTGCGCGATGTTCGTTTGCTGGTCAATATAATAAAGCGTCAAAAAATGTCCCGAAACACCGTCAATCATTTCATCGTTAATTTGTCCGGTTTTCAAATTGTTCACTTCGTCGAGCATTACGCTGACCGCTTGATTGGCATCAACCGCCGTGACATAAATGTTCGCCGTGTTCGAGGCGGACGAACCTAATTCGGCGTTCGGCGCGTAGGATAACTGGCGTTTGTTGCGAACTTCGCTGTAAATTCGCCCTTGCAGAATCGCTACCGCGACGCGCATCGCGTAATAATCGGGACTGCTCAGAGACGGCGCATCGAAAACGCCTTGCACATAGTTCGTCGGCAGAGTCCGCGCGGTTACGTCGAGCGACGGTTTGGAAAAATCGAGCGCGGGGAACGCCGTTTCCTTATAATCGCCGCGCGGCAGGTTGCCGAGTGTGTTGGCGACACCAGCGACGCGCGTTTGAATTGCCTTTGGGTCAACGTCGCCGACGATGACGAGCAGGAGTTTTGAGGTCTGCATCGTTTTCCGGTGATAATCGCTCAAATCCTTTGCCGTAAATTTGGCGAGACTGTCAATCGTGCCGCGCACACTATTGAAATACGGATGATTAACGTAAAGCAGACGGTCTTGCAAAATCTGCAAATAGTTGTCGTTGTCGGTTTCCTGTTCGCGCAGTCCGGTCGCAATCTGGGCGCGGGCGCGTTCGATGTCTTCCGGCGCAAACGCCGGATTAAGCACGATGTCGGTGAAAATTTCCCACGAACGGTCAAAGTTTTGGAGCGTCGAAACGAGACTTAAGACGCTGTAATCGTTGTTGACCGACGAACCGATTGCGCTGCCCGTGCGCGAAATTTCGCGGCGCAGCGTTTCGCGCGGAAATTTTTTGCTGCCTTCGGTCGCCGCGCTTAACATCAAATTTTCAATGCCCGCGTTTTTGTCCGTGATATTTCGCGCCCCGCCGCGGATAAAAAGTCCGGCGGCAATCGTCGGCGCATTCGCCCGCCGTTTGACCAAAACTTTTAACCCGTTGACATCAAATTCCGTCACGAGATTGGCTTGTTCGGCAATACCTGATTTAGTCGTCTGCGCGAAACCGCCGACGACTAAAGATAAAATCAGCAAACTCGCTAAACACAAATTCCTGCTGATAACCGATAAATGATAAATGATAACTGTCATATTATTTTCCAATTAAATCTTCCGGCGTAATTTTCGCCTGTGCCTGTGCTTCCGTCGAAATCAAAGCGATGCCGATGTGCGGTTTGCCCTGCATATAAGTTTTGACGTAACGATTGGTGTCGGTTCTGGAAATGGCGCGGAGATTTTTGTAATAACCGCGAAAATAATCAATGCCGGTCGAAGACCACCAAAAACCGAGCGTGTGCGAATACTCGCTGAGTTTTTCGCGCTCGAACAAATCTCTCGATTCGAGAATCGTCTTCGCGCTGCTCAGTTCTTCGTCGGTAAAATAATCGGGTTTATCGAACTGCGCGATTTCGGCGTAAGCGGCTTTCAGCGCAGCTTTCGCTTTGTCGGGTGTCGTGACCAAAGTCAGCGAAATCGGTCCGACGTTGCGCTGCGTGTAATAAGTGATGTCGGCGGCGGCGGTCAATCCCGAATCAACCAGAGCGCGTTGAAAGCGTGAATTCGGCTGCGACAAAATAAATGAAAAAACGTCCGCCGCGTAAGTCGCCGCGTCGTCTTTGCCGATGGAAGGTCCTTGCCAGCCGACTTGAATCAGCACGTTTTGAACCGGCTGCTCGACGATGAAACCTGCGCTTTTCGGAAGCGGCGGATGCTCGACTAAAGGAAATTCTTTGAACGGGTCGGTTTTGCGGCGTTCCCAACTGCCGAAACTCTGTTCGGCGAATTTGAAAACTTCGTCCGGGTTGACATCGCCCGTAACGACGAGCGCGGAATTATTCGGAACGTAATAACGCGACTGAATCAAACGCATTTTATCGGTCGTCGCTGACGTAACCGTTTCGCGCGTGCCGAGCGCGTTTTTGCGCGTCGGATATTTGTAAAAAAGTTTGTCCGACATCGTGCGGCTCAGATAGAAAAACGGGTTCGATTCGTTGCGGTCAATCTCGCCGATGACGACTTGAATTTCTTCTTTAAATTCCTGCTCGTCAAAAGTTGGATAACGCACCGCGTCGTTGATTAAACGAATAGCGTTGGAAAGATACGGGCTGGTCGTCGTGTAAAAATAATTGACGACTTCTTCGCGCGTCGTGCCGTTGTAAATGTTCAATTGGTCGGCATCGTTCAAATATGCCAGACTGCCGATTTGCGATTTGAGACGCAGCGGATTGGCGCACATTCGCCTGCCCAAATCGGAAAGTCCGCCCGCGTTAATCGCCGATTCGCATTGCGAAAGCAGAACGGCTTGATTCGGCTTGAAAAACATATGTTCGTAGAGATGCGACAAGCCGTTGAGTTCCGGCGGTTCGGTAAAAGAACCGTTGCGGACGGCGAGTTCCACCGTTACAATCGGAACGCTCGCGTCCGGCAAAACGATGACTTCCAAACCGTTCGGCAAAACTCGATTAACAAACGGAACTTCGTTGGCTTGTTTTGTTTTGACGGTTGAAGTCGCGGTCGCTTGCGCCGGTTTCGCGGTTTGGGCAAAGTTGACGGTCGTCGAAATTGATAAAATCAGTAGCGAATTTAGAAAAAGTTTTTTCACGCTGAATACTCCAGAGACGGAAATTTAAACTGTTGGTTTTACGCCGGTTTTGCGATAAAGTTTTTATTGTAAAAAATTTTAACACAGGGAGAACCAATTTATGGAACGCGACAATATGATGCACGGAGCGCGAACCGCGTTGAATCAAAATTCGGATACGCGCGAGTGGTGCGAAAATTATTTGAAGGCAAAGGAAAAGGAAAATCACCCGGAAATGAGCGACGAGGAATTTCAAAAACACTGGCGTTATCATCGCCCGGAAATTATGCACGCGGGCGCGGCGGAAGCCGTTCAAGCGTATAAAAACGCCAAGTAAAAATGCAGAAACACGCACGAAGTAAGTGTGTATCACGACGTTTTGCCCACTTACTTCGTGCGTGTTTCCGCATTTTAATCGTTCAGCAATCTGTCGGGCGCAGGCGTAAAACCGTCCAAATTCAGACGAATCATTCCGCCCGCGTCGGAAAATTCTTTCATTCCGGCGCGTTTTTGTTCGCGCCACCGATAGAAGAGAAAACCGGCTCCGATGCCCGCCAAAATTGCCAGTCCGAGACCGCTGACGATGACGAAAACCGTGGCGATAAAGACTTCCGACAATCCTTTTGCCAAAGCGCGTTCGGCGCGTTTGAAATAAAACGGATCTTCGCCGAGCCATTGGACATTTTTCTCATATTTTATCTGGTCAAGCAAAGCGTTCGCCGCGCTCTCGTCGTTTGAATCAAATATAAAAGCGTTGTAATTTCCGATGCGGCGATAAAGAATCGGCGGAGATTGTTCGCTCTGCGATAATATCTGTTTTATCTTCCCGTCGGCATCAACCGAAGCCTGCGGTGTCGAAAACTCGACAATCAAAAGTTTCCCCGATTCGTAAGGCGCGGTAACGGCTTCCGTGCCGCTTTCAAATTCGATGACATCAAAAACCGGACACTCGCCGAGCGCGTTCTGCAAATCATTTCGATTAAGAATATAAACTGCACGATTTCGTGCGTTTTCCCAGTCCGGCAGATGTTTGGTCAAAACGGGAATGCCGTCGCCGTCGGAAACTTCACGGCTTCTTACCGGCGCGGAATTTGTTTGAGCGTCGCTCACATTAACGATTGATAAAATACTGCAAATCAAGATTAAAAATTTTACGAGCCAAATCTTTTCCATCTTTATTTCTCCTGAGAACTACGGCGAATAGTAATGATTTGATACATATTCTAATGATATGTATGAGATGCGTCAAACTTTACACGCTTTGGTTTAAATCCGAACTTCGATGTCCGACGAATATCAAAGTATGTCTAAAAAAATGCAACCAAACGGCTTAAACGGCGTGAATTAATATGTGATTGTGAAAATAAGTGCGTGTGGCACGGTAGTTGATATATACTGAAAGCGCGAGGGGGAAATTATAAGATGACAACGACAGAAACTTTAGAATATCCGATTTGGCAGGAAACAGGCGCGACCGAAAAAACCGATCAAGGTTTTATCAAAGCGGAAGCGAAAATGGACGTTAAAGCGGCGAAAGACTTTGAACTGACGCAAGCCGCCGCGAACGGAAATATGACGGCGTTTGAAGAAATCTACAGCCGCCATCATCGCCGGGTTTATTCGATTTGTTTGCGAATGCTGCAAAACGCGACCGAAGCCGAAGATTTGACGCAGGACGTTTTTATTCAGCTTCATCGCAAAATCGGCAGTTTTCGCGGCGATTCGGCTTTCACGACGTGGCTGCATCGGTTGACGGTCAATCAGGTTTTGATGCACTTTCGCAAACGCAACGTGAAGTTTGAAAAAACGACTGAAGAAGGCGAAACACCGGTGCAGATTGTTCCGGGAACGGAAAATCAATCGAAAATGCCGGTGGTTGACAAAATCGCTATCGAAGACGCGATTCAGCAGCTTCCGAACGGTTATCGCAACGTCTTCGTTCTGCACGATGTCGAAGGTTACGAACACGAAGAAGTCGCCAGAATTTTAGGCTGCTCGGTCGGCACGTCGAAATCGCAACTGCACAAAGCGCGTCTGAAACTGCGGAAACTTCTGCAAAGAAAAGCTCCGCCGAGATTATTCGGAATTTAATCAAGCAATACTATTTATAAACGAAAAGGCTTCTCAAAAATCGAGAAGCCTTTCTTTTTCGACTTTACTGTGGAATCGGTTCTTTTTCTCCGCCAATCGGCGCATGCGGGGAAAAATTTATCTCCAGCCACGCGCTCGCCGTCGAGAAAAATTCGCGGAACGCCCAATAATCTTCGCTGACGTATTTTCGGCGGTTCGCCGTGATGCCGATGCTGTCAACGCCCAGATTATTGCACAAATAAAGCGTTCGCGGCTGGTGAAATTCCTGCGTAACGACGATGGCTTTTTGAATCGCAAAAATTTCTTTGGCGCGAAAACAGGTGTCGTAAGTTCGTCTGCCCGCGAAATCCAGCACGATGTCGTTTTCGGGAACACCGAGTTTGACGGCGGTCGCCTTCATCGCGGTCGGTTCGTCGTAACTTTCGGTCGGGTTGTCGCCGCTCATCAGGATTTTTTTGACGCGACCGGCGCGGTAAAGTTCGGCTGCCGTAACGATTCGATCATAAAGCGCGTCCGACGGCTCGCCGTTTTCCCAAACTTTCGCGCCGAAAACGATAGCGATGCGCGGCGGGTTTTCCGTCGGAACTTCCATAATCGAAGTCAGCATTTTCCCGACGGATTGCGATTTGACGCGGCGGTTAATCAGATAAACCGATAAAAGCCCAATCAGACCGACGAAAATCAAAGTTATCGAGATGCGGTAAAACCATTTCATAAAATTAAACTGTTCTTCAAACTCACACGAATTAAAAATAGCCGGTAACGAATGTCTGTTACCGGCTATTTTAGCTTTTTGGGCGTGGAATGCAACGGTTAAAATTTGTCAATCGGCTCAATGATGCCGCAGCGCGGACACATCAAAGTCCGGTTGGTGATGTCAGTCCATTTCGCCAGCGCGAGATTTGAAAACCGTGGTTGTATGCTTTCGGCTTCACCTTCGCGCATTAGTCGTGAAGTTTCTTTTTCCGCCGCATTTTGTTGTGATTTCAATTCACGTTCACAGGGTTTGCAAATCCATCCGAAACCGTCATTGTAAAAATCGTTCAGTTCGATTCGTCCTTCCATATAAAAATTTTGCAGAAACACGCACGAAGTAAGTGTGCAAGGTTTAAGAATACACTTACTTCGTGCGTGTTTCTGCATTCAACTATGAATCGTCTGTTGATTATTCTCTCTGTCCCGAACGAACCGGCGGCGATGTCGTGGAAAGCAGTTTAACGGGAACGGTCAGCGTTTTGCCGTCGCGGAAAATTTCCACTTGAATCGTGTCGCCGAATTGCTTTTTGTCGAGCAGCCGGTAAAGGTCGTCTATGCTGTCCATTTTTTGACCGTCCGCCGAAAGCAGAATGTCGCCGAGATTGCCGCCGGCTGAAATGCCGCGCAGTCCGGCGCGTTGCGCTGAACCGTTCGGAGATACTTGATAAATAACCAGACCTTTTTCGACCGGCAGACGATAACCTCTTTCAAGCAACTCGCTCACACTCGGCAGCACCGCGCCCAATTTAGGACGATTGACCGCGCCGGACTGAATTAACTGCGGCACGACGCGCTTTGCCGTGCTGACCGGAATCGCAAAACCGACCCCGACCGAACCGCCGGAACGCGATAGAATCTGCGAGTTAATGCCAATCATTTTGCCGTATTTATCGAGCAGCGGTCCGCCGGAATTGCCCGGATTGATTGACGCATCGGTTTGAATCGCGCCTTCAATCGGGCGAT
>JAJAYR010000346.1 GCA_026786155.1 Pyrinomonadaceae bacterium | reverse complement strand
TTGATTGTTTGAATCGAAGAAAAATTTAACCACAGATTAACACAGATGAACACAGATTAAGACAAGAAAAAAGACAAAAAATAAATTACGAACTGATGTTACGCAAAACTGCGGCTCTGCCGCCCGATGTGCGGAAAGGCTTCGCCTTTCCGTTGAGTTTCTCCTAATTTTAGCGAGGCTGCGCCTCACGCTGGCGGCACAGCCGCAAAAATTAAGAGAGTAGCGACCGGAAAGGCGCAGCCTTTCCGCCCATCGGCGGGCAAAGCCCGAAAAAACATTTGCTGCGTAACATCAGTTAGTGATAAATCTTTTGTCTTTTGTTTTGAAATCTGTGTTTATCCTCGGTCCATCGGTGGATAAATTTTCTTACTGAAATTTAACGCAACGAACTGATTGGCGTAAATTTCGGCAGTGTTCGACGTTTGACGGAGCGCGGAAAGTTTATCAAACTCGCGCCGAAAACCGTTCCGCCGAAAATTTCTTCTTCGTAAATTTCATCGGTCGAAACGCCGAAATTTTCCTGCAAAGCCGTCAACGCTTTCTCCGCGCTTAATTGGTCGGCACTGTTTTGCAAAAGGGCGAAAAGGCTTTGACTGATATGCGCCCGCAAATTTTCGAGCGAATAACCGGAAGCCAAAGCCAGCAGGACGAAACGCAGTTCGCTTGATTGGTTGGAATCGAAATCACTTCCTGTCAAACCGATAATTTGCGAAAAAGCCGTCTGCGTCGCTTTATCGGCGGATTCGATGTCGTCGCCCGCCAGCGCGACTTCAAAAGCGTCCTGCTGAAAACCGGAAACGTCCAAAACTTTGGCAAATTGATTGGCGGAAACGGCGAAATGCTCAGAATAATCGCGGCGCGGACTCGGATTTTTGCGCGGCGTTTGCAGAGTGTTGGAAAACAAAACGCGGACAAACGGACGATTGACGGCGTAAAAGCCGATTTCGACCAAATAATTTGAATCGGCATCAACGTCAAACCACGTCGAACCTTCGCTGTCAATCGGAAAAATTTCTTCGCGGTCGGTTGTTTGATTGACGAGTTTGGCGACCAGTTGATAATTCGTCTGTTTGCCGAAGACGCGGCTCAGAGTTTGAAACGGATTTTCCTTGAATGACCAATAAAAATAGATTTTATTCGGCGACTGCATTTGCAGACGCGCCCGATTTTCCTTCGGCAATTCGGGCAGTTTCGGCGCGGATAACTCTTTGAAAATCGGGTCTTCGATTTCCGTCGCCGGTTCGTTTTTTTCGCCTTTCAAATCCGATTCTTCGCCAATCGCTTTCGACTCTGCCGCCAATGTCGGCGCGTCGTTTAACGAACGAATGTCTTCGGCATTTTCATCAATCACATTCGTTGATTTTATCGTTTCCGCCGAAGAAATCGGTTTTAACTTGAAATCTGCAAGCGCGAACTCTTTGGTTTGGTTATCTTGTTCAGCCATAAATTTCTCACAAAGTTTAAATAAAAGATTATGCGAACTTTTTCGGAAAGAAACAAGCGGACGTTTTTTCTTGCTTAATCTTTTGGAAACTTACCTTACCCGGCAAGTCTGAATTTGCGGCACAGCCCGAAAACGACTTTCGCCCAATCGTCGAACAAAATCGAAAATCGAAAAAGGCGACGAACTTTTATCAAACTCATCGCCTTTCAGTTCAATTGGATACTTGAAACTTACTTGATTTCCCAATCAAACGGCATCATCGCCATCGTTTCGCCGCGTTTCATATTTTCAAACAGCGCGGCGTAGCGAAAAACTTTCTGCAAATCCCTCGGCAACGCTTTGACGAGCGCGTCCTGATGGGCTTTTTCCTGTGCGCTGATGGTTGCCGTTTCATCATCGCCGCCGCCGAACAGCGACGCTAAAAACGGGCGCGGCGCGGGAAAGACGACGCGCTTGACATCTTTGTCGGCGGGCAGATTCGCCAATTCTTTGGCGATTTCGACGGCGCGATTCAAACCGCCGAATTCGTCCACCAAACCTTTTTCTTTGGCTTGCGCTCCCGTCCAAACTCTGCCCTGCGCGACTTCGTGAATTTGCTCGACGGTTTTTCCGCGACCTTGCGCGACTTTCGGCACAAAATTGTCCCAGTAAAAGAAATTCGCGCTGCGCTGGAAAACCGCTTTTTCTTCGTCCGTCCATTTTCGGTCTTCGCGGAAAATTCCGGCGTTTTTGCCGCGCGTGATGTATTCGTTGGAAACGCCGAGCCAATTGTACAATCCGCCGAGAACCGGACGACCCAAAACGACTCCGATAGAGCCGGTAATGGTCGAAGGTTCAGCGACGATTTTGTTGGAATTAGCCGCGATATAATAACCGCCGGAAGCCGCGACATCGCCCATCGAAGTTACGACCGGCTTTTTCGTTTTGGCGTATTCGAGCGTGTGCCACATCAAATCCGAAGCCAGAGCCGAGCCGCCGCCCGAATCAACGCGCAGCACAATCGCCTTGATCGAATCATCGTCCGCCGCGTCCTTGACCGCTTTGACAATCGTGTCCGAGCCGATGGTTTGCGCTCCGCCGAAAGCTCCGCCGCTGGAAGATTTGCCCGGCGTGATAATGCCTGCCGCGAAAATTACCGCGATTTTCTCGCCGTTGTTCAAGCCTAAGGATTCCGGCGTAATTTCCTTGTAAGAACTCGTCGTCGTAACGCGCAAATCGTCGGTGTCTTTGTAGCCGAGACGATTTTTCAATTCCTGATAAACTTCGTCGCGGTATTTCGCGCCGTCAATCAAATTCTGCTGCTGCGCGGCGACGGCGTTATACGGCGCGTTGTCAATAATCGCCCGGACATCTTCCGGCGATTTCTTGCGCGAAACGGCAATCGCTTCGGTTACGCGCCCGTAATAATCGTCTAAAATCGCGTTGACGACTTCGCGCGATTCTGCGGAATGGTCTTTGCGCGTAAAGCGTTCGTTCAAACTTTTATATTTGCCGACGTGAACGTCTTCAAATTCCACGCCGAGTTTGTCGAGCGAACCTTTATAAAACTGCGCCTGCGCCGCGAAACCGTTAATATACAAATCGCCGGTCGGCGGCAGATAAATTTTATCGGCGGCGGTCGCAATGTAATACTCTTTGTTCGACCCCATCTCCATATAAGCGAAAGTCGGTTTGCCGGAAGTCTTAAAATCGGCAATCGCCTCGCGCAGTTCGTCGGCTTTGCCCCAGCCGATGCCCGGAAAATCTATATCGAGCAAAACCGCGCCGACCCGCGCATCAACTTTCGCTTTTCGCAATTGCGCCAGCAGACTCGAAAAAGATTCCGCCTGACCGAACCCGAACAGCATCGCCAGCGGGTCTTCCGCCGAAAAATCGGGCAGACTTCCCGAAACATTCAAAACCAAAACGCTGTTATCGGCGATTTGTGGTTTGCTCATTGATTCGGCGAGCAGCGCGATGCCGATAATCGCCACGAGAAACACGGCGAGAACGACCGCGCCGCCGATGAGAATTACTTTCGCTGTTTTTGACATTGCCATTGGTTAATTTATCACTCCGAAACTTTTTAGCTTTTTATAAAGCCGCTCTCTTTTACGTTACAAATCATTAAAAGGTTTGAATCTACAGAAACGAAAAAGTCATCGGCGATTTTTATGAATTTTTCGACCGACAAATAAATTTACTTTCAAAACGCAAACGCGCCAATCGGAAACGTCAAGCCCTCGACAAAACGAAATAACTGCGCGAGTTCTAAACTTCGCCGCAAATCAATGTTTTGTAAAAACTAAATTTAAAAATTAAAGAGGAAAAACATTATGGACAAAAGCGGATTTATCAAACTTTGGCTGGTCAACTGCACGCCCGGCAATGAGTATTACTGGGGCGAAGGCACGATGTATGCGGTCGGCAATTACCTGAAAACTTATTTTACGCAGGCGTGTCAGCACAAAAATTCAAAAATCGCCACGGCTGATTTTTCGTGGGAGCGCGGCAGCGTTCAGCCGCACGATTTGGTAATTTATTTTCTGCCTTCGATAAAAAGCAGCTTTATCTC
>JAJAYR010000345.1 GCA_026786155.1 Pyrinomonadaceae bacterium | reverse complement strand
TTTTCGACAGATTTAATAAATTTTCCGAATTGAAACCGCAAATAAACGACGTGGAAACGCCGACACTTTACAATCAACTACTAATTTTCGATTTAATGCGCTTGACGCTAACCGATATTTTGTCTGAAATAAAACTTGCCGGACGTTCGCAAATCAGGGGAAAATCAAAATTTTCTATCGTCAGTTAAACGGTTCTAATGTCAAATCTTATTCAAGCGGAAAATTCAAACTCGACGAACGGCAGCAACTCACAAGTTCCTGCCGATTCGCTTTCCGCGCTGCATTTGCAGAAAACTTACGGGCGGCGGCGCGTGGTGGACGACGTTTCGCTGTTTGTCAATCAAGGCGAAGTCGTCGGGCTGTTGGGCGCGAACGGCGCGGGGAAGACGACGACTTTTTATATGATGACCGGACTCGAACGCGCCGAAGCCGGGAACATTTTTTTGAACGGGCAGGACGTAACGAGTTTGCCGATGTATCTGCGGGCGCGATTTGGTTTGGGATATTTGGCGCAGGAGCCTTCGATTTTTCGGAAAATGAGTGCGGAGCAAAACATTCTCGCGGTTTTGGAAACGATGAAGATGAAACGCGCCGACCGATTTGCACGGCTCGAAGAACTTTTGTCGGAATTCGGCATCGCGCACGTTCGGAAAACTCGCGGCGATGCGCTTTCGGGCGGCGAACGGCGGCGCGTCGAAATCGCCCGGTGTCTGGCGACCGAACCGCAGTTTATTTTATTGGACGAGCCTTTCGCCGGAATTGACCCGATTGCGATTGACGATATTCGGGAAATTATTCTTTACTTGAAAAATCAAGGCATCGGAATTTTAATTACCGACCACAATGTCCGCGAAACTTTGGGCATTACCGACCGCGCTTATATTATGGCGGAAGGCAAAATTTTGCGAAGCGGCAAACCCGCCGAATTAGTTGAAGACGCGGACGTGCGGCGACTTTATTTGGGCGAAAGATTTAGCCTGTAAATTTCAAATTTCAAATTTCAAATCCCAAATTTTTGATTGTTTGAATCCTTTTCCCTTTTGGCGTTCAAGCGGTTATAATCGAATCGAGCAACCGAATTTTATTTCATTGATTTGCGAGGATTTCATAATTTAATTTTTAATCGAATATGTCATCGCTAAAACTTACTCAAAGATTATCTCAGCGGATGGTTTTGACTCCGCAGTTGCGGCAGCGAATCGAGATGCTGCAAATGACGACGCTTGAACTGAGCGACCTGATTCAACAGGAAATCGTTTCCAATCCGGTATTGGAAGAAGTTCAATCCGATGAGGAAATCGGGGAAATTTCCGATAAAATTCTCGACCAAAATTCCGACGGAGCCGACGGAAACTACGAGTTCGGAGAAACGAAAGAAACGGAAGCGGCGGCGGATTTTGAAAATGCCGAAATTTATACGCCCGAAACGCCGGACGAAAACGGTTTTAAAGAAGATGCTTCAACGGATTTTGAAAATGAAACGGAAGATTTTTCGGCGGAAAAATCCGACCCGTTTGAAGAAGTTGATTACGGCAGGGAATTTCAGGACTATCTCGACCCCGGTTATAAAACGCAGGAACTAGAATTTAAGGAAGACGCGCCGAGTTTCGACCAGTTTTTGTCGAAGTCCGCGACTTTGACGCAACATCTCGAATGGCAGCTTAACTTACAGCAAATCAGCGAACATTTGGAAGACGTGGCGGCTTGCGTCGTCGGTAATCTGGATGACGACGGACGACTGACGACGAGTCTCGAAGAAATCGCCGCGATGTGCGATTGTTCGACCGAGTTTGTCGAAAAAGCCCGCCAAGTCGTTTTGCAGTTAGAGCCGGTCGGCTGTGGTGCGCGAAATGTCAAAGAATGTTTGTTCGCGCAACTCGTTTCAAATGGCGAAGGCGAAAGTTTGGCGGCTGATTTGGTGAACAATCACCTCGAAGATTTACAGCCGCATCGTCTCCAGCATCTCGCCAAACAAACCGGCATCGAACTGGAAATACTGAACGAAGAAATCAATAAAATTCGGATTCTCGACCCGTATCCGGGCAGACGCTATTCGTCGGAAGAACCGATTTACGTTTCACCGGAAGTTTATATCGAAAAGGTCGAAGGCGAGTATCTCGTCTATTTTACCGACGACGGCAGCCCGCGCCTGCGAATTTCGCCGACCTATCAAAGAATGGTTGACCAGACCGGAACGACCAAGGAAACGAAGGATTTTATCAAGGAAAAAGTTCGTTCGGCGGTTGATTTGCTGCGAAATATCGAGCATCGGCGACAGACGATTTATCGCGTCGTCGAATGTATCGTTGACCGCCAGCGCGAATTTTTAGACAAAGGCGTGCAGTTTATCAAACCGATGATGCTCAAAGACATCGCCGAAGACATCGGAATGCACCTTTCGACGATTTCGCGCGTCGTCAATCGGAAATACGCGCACACGCCGCAGGGCGTTATCGAACTGCGCCGATTTTTCAGCGAAGGAATGCTCAACGAAGACGGCGAAGAAGTTTCGACACGCATTTTGAAATTGCGAATCAAAAAAATGATTGAAGAAGAAGACACGCGCAAGCCGATGACCGACGACCAAATCGTTAAACTTTTGAGCAAGGAAGGCGTGAAACTTTCACGGCGCACCATCGCCAAATACCGCGACCAGATGCAGATTCCCGGCTCGCGCGAACGAAAAACCGTTATTTAGGGAGGAATAATCTATGAAATTTGAATACACAGGCAGACATATGGAGGTTACACCGGCGCTGCGTTCCCACGTCGAAGAGCATTTTAATCGTCTGAATCATTTGTTTGACGGCGATAATGCCAAGGCGCACGTCATCATCGAAGTCGAGAAAGGGCGGCATCGCTCCGAAATCGTCGTCAAATGGCGCAGGGAAGTTTTAACTGCCAACACGAAAAATTCCGATATGTATCAATCGCTTTCGCAGACGATTGCGAAGGTTGAAAAGCAAGCCTTAAAACTCAAAAATAAAGTTATTGACAAAAGCCATCGGGCGAAAAAAGTCGGCGTGATTGCGCCGATTGAAGATGAAATTCAGCCCGCGCCGCGTGAGCCGCGCGTGATTAACTCGAATACTTACGCCGTCAAACCGATGACGACCGACGAAGCGGTTTTACAGCTTAACGACGAAGAAAATCAATTTCTCGTTTTTCGCAATGCCGCCGACGAGTGCGTTTCGGTGATTTATAAACGCAAGGACGGAAATTTCGGATTAATCGCGCCGTAACCAGAACGAATGACCGCCGATAAAAACAGCGAAAATCCGCAAACATCTTCGTCGCCGAATTTGTCGAAAACGCGCCCGCCGAATCAGCAATCGAAGTTCTGGCGGGCGCGAACAGTCTGCAAGGAAAAACTAAATATTTCACCCGAAATTCAAAAATCGGATTGGCATCGGCTAAGTTTTCCGCAAAATAGTTAAAGACAATTTCGCTATGTCCGCAATCAAAGAAGATAAAAAAAATCTGCCGAATTTCGTTATCATCACGGGTTTAAGCGGTTCGGGAATGAGTTCGGCGACCAACGCTTTTGAAGATTTGGGTTATTTTTGCGTTGATAATCTGCCGCTGACAATGCTTTCGACTTTTTCGCGGCTGCTGCTTCCGAATAACGAAGAATCGGTGGCGATTGAAAAAGCCGCGCTCGTCATCAACATTCGAGAACGTCATTTTTTATCGGAATTTCCGAATGAAATAAAAAAAATCAGCAGTAAAATTTCGCCTTACGTCGTATTTTTTGAAGCCTCCGACGAAGTTTTGCAGCGGCGTTTTTCGGAAACGCGGCGACCGCATCCGACCGACGCGGGCAAAGGTTTGCTGTTTGCCATTCGCGCTGAAAGAGAAGCGATGATGCCGGTTCGGGAAACGGCGGATTTTATCATTGACACTTCAAATCACACGGTTCACACGCTGCGCCGTTTGTTGATTGACACTTTCAGCCCGACGACGGAAGGCTCGCCGCTGAACGTGCAGTTTTTAAGTTTCGGGCATAAACACGGCGTTCCGCATCAAGTTGATTTGTTGTTCGACGTGCGCCATCTGCCGAATCCGTATTTCGATAAAAGTCTGAAGGAATTACCCGGAACGGATTCGCGCGTTGTCGGGTTTTTGGAAAATGAGCCGGAAGTCGAAGAAACCATCCGGCGGTTTGCGGATTTGCTCGAATATCTTTTGCCGCTTTACAAACGCGAAGGCAAATCGTATCTGACCGTCGGAATCGGCTGCACCGGCGGGCGGCATCGCTCGGTAATGGTGGCGAATCGTTTAGGCGAGGCGTTGAAAAAAGATAATTTTGAAGTGTCGGTCATTCATCGAGATGTGCAGAAGTAAAAAAGGATTCAGGGGGCAGAATTTAAGAACCTGAAACCTGAAACCCAAAACTATGTCTGAACAAAAAAAAATCGGCGGAGTAATTGTTTCACACGGGCAGGTCGCCAATGAATTACTGGCGGCGGCGGAAACGGTGGTCGGAGCGCAGAGCCATATCGCGGCGGTTTCCATCGGCTGGCACGACGACGTGGAACTGGCGAAAGCTGAAATTGAACGCGCCATTAAAAGAGTTTCGAGCGGCATCGGCGTTTTGCTGTTGACCGATATGTTCGGCGGCACACCGACCAACATTTCGGCGATGTTTATCAAGGAAAACGAAGTTGAAATCGTCACGGGCGTAAATTTGCCGATGGTCATCAAACTCGCTTCGCAGAACAAGGAAACGACGCTGACCGAAATGGCGAAAGAAGTCGAAGAACAGGGAAAACAGGCGATTTACCGGACGAGTTTGATTTTCGAGCCGCAAAAGTTGAAGAAAGATGCTTGAAGGTAAAACGATAATCCGCAATCCGCTCGGACTTCACGCCCGCGCCGCCGCTCAACTGGTGCGGTTGGCGGGAAAGTTTCAAAGCCGCATCCAACTTCGTCGAACGGACAATCTAAACGTCGCCGATGCCAAATCAATTTTGAGCGTTTTGACGCTCGCCGCTTCCAAAGGAATCGAAATCGAAATCGAAACGGAAGGCGCAGATGAAAAAGAGGCTTTGTTCGCCATCGAAGAAATCTTTGCGAACGGCTTCGGGGAAACTTAGTTTTATCTTTATGTCACCAAGCAATGTAGATTTTCCGGGAACGGGGAAAAAAGTAGGAATTATCGGCGTTCCGCTCGGTTACGGCGCGGGCGTAAAAGGCAGCGAACTCGGTGCGACGGCAATCAGAGTGGCGAAAATCCGCGACGGCTCGCTCGTCTCGCATATCGCTGACCTCGGCTATGAAGTGAAAGACTACGGCGATGTCGAAATCGTCAAACCCGATTACGTCGCCGCCGAAAGCGATAATCCGAAATACTTAAAAGAAATTTTATCGTCCTACGAAAATATGGCGAAAAGCATTAAGCCGATTTTGCAGAACGGCGATTTTCTGGTTATTTTGGGCGGCGACCATTCGATTGCGCTCGGCACATTTTCGGCAATCGCTTCGTTTTATCACGCGCAGGAAAAGGAAATCGGGTTGATTTGGCTGGACGCGCACGCCGACATCAACACGGCAGACTCTTCGCCGTCGGGCAATGTTCACGGAATGCCGCTCGCCGCGCTGCTTGGCGAAGGCGAATCTTCGATGGTTAATCTCGAAGGCTACGCGCCGAAACTGAATCCGAAATTTTTCGCGCACGTCGGAGCGCGTGATTTAGACCTCGGCGAAAAACGCCGCATCAGAGAATTCGGTCTGGCGGATAATTTTTTTACGATGTCGGATATTGACCGGCGCGGAATGCTCGCCTGCATCGAAGACGCGGTGAAAATCGCCGGAAACGCACCGGACGGTTTCGCCGTTACGTTCGACGTGGACATTATTGACCCGCGTTTCGCGCCCGGTTCGGGAACGCTCGTGCGCGGCGGAATTACGTATCGGGAAGCGCATCTCGCGCTCGAAATAATCGCGGACCGCAGCGGAATGCGGTCGTGTGAAATCGTCGAAGTCAACCCGATGCTCGACCAAAGCAACATCACGGTCGACCTCGCG
>JAJAYR010000344.1 GCA_026786155.1 Pyrinomonadaceae bacterium | reverse complement strand
TGCCTACACTCTGCGCTGTATGCCGCAGGTTCACGGCGCGTGCCGCGACGCAATCGCTTACGCCGAATGGGTCGTCAACATCGAACTTAACGCCGTAACGGACAATCCTTTGATTTTCTGCGATGAAAGCTGCGATAAAATCGAGGTGATTTCCGGCGGCAATTTTCACGGCGAACCGCTCGCGCTTTCGATGGATTATCTGGCGATTGCGCTGTCAGAACTCGGCAACATTTCGGAAAGACGCTTGATGCGCCTAACCGACGAATGTTCCAACGCGCATATTTTACCAGCTTTTTTGACGGAAAACGGCGGACTCAATTCCGGTTTTATGATTGTCCAATACACCGCCGCCGCCCTTTGCGCGGAAAATAAAATTTTGTCGCATCCGGCTTCGGTTGATACGATTCCGAGTTCGGCGAACGTCGAAGACCACGTTTCGATGGGCGTTACGTCGGTTCTGAAATTGCGAACCATTGGCGAAAATCTCGAATATATTTTGGCTTTGGAACTTTTCGCGGCGGCGCAGGCGATTGATTTTCGGAGAAGAAAAATCGGATTGAACAAAAAACTCGGCAAGGGAACTCGCGCCGTTTTTGAAAAAATCCGCGAGCGTGTGCCGTTCATCGAAAAAGACGTTTATCTGAAAAATTACATCGAAGCTGTCCGCGAAATCGTCGTCAATCAATGAGTTTTTTAATCGAAGAAAATATTTCGCTGGCGGAAATGACGACTTTGAAAATCGGCGGCAAAGCCAAATTTTTCGCGGCGGCGAAAAGCGAAATGGAAGTCGTCGAAGCGTTGAAATTTGCCGAAGAAAATAATCTCGAAACATTCATTCTCGGCGGCGGCAGCAATGTTTTAATTGCCGACGAAGGTTTTGACGGCTTGGTTTTGCAAATCGCGCTCAAGGGAATTTTCGTCGAACGAGCGAAGGATAAAATCTTAGTGACGGCGAACGCGGGCGAAGATTGGGACGCTTTCTGCGAATTTTGCGTCGCCGAAAATTTGCCGGGCGTTGAATGTTTAAGCGGCATTCCCGGCTTGGTCGGCGGAACGCCCGTGCAGAATGTCGGGGCTTACGGGCAGGAAGTTTCCGAAACGATTTTTGCAGTCAAAGTTTTTGACCGCGCCGACAGTCAAGTTAAAAAATTGTCCAACGCCGACTGCGGTTTTGCTTATCGGTCAAGTATTTTCAATACTTCCCAAAAAAATCGTTACATCGTTTTAGCCGTAACTTTCTCCTTAACGCGAGACGGCGAACCGAAAATCGTTTATAAAGATTTGCGAGAACTTTTTGGCGGAAAAATGCCGACTTTGCAGAAAACGCGCCAAGCCGTTTTAAAAATACGCGCCGCTAAATCTATGGTGATTGACGAACGCGACCCGAATTCAAAAAGTGCCGGTTCATTTTTCAAAAATCCGATTGTCGCCAACGAAAGATTTGCGGAAATCGAAAAACGCGCCAAAACTTTTGGAATCGAAAGCGTTCCGCATTTTAAGTTTAATGAAAATAATGTGAAGATTCCCGCCGCGTGGCTGATTGAAAACAGCGGTTTTCACAAAGGCTTCCGTCAGGGCAACGCCGCGATTTCAACTAAACACACTCTGGCAATCGTCAATCTCGGAAACGCTTCGGCGCGGGACGTTTGGCGATTAAAAGACGAGATTCAAGCAAAAGTGAAAGAAATTTTCGATGTCGAACTTAAACCCGAACCGATTTTTGTCGGGTTTTGAGTTGACGAAACATTTTTTGAAAGGCATAATTCTAATTGAAATTGGATTTCATTTTCTTTTAATAATATGCAAAGCAGTCTCGCAACAAAGTTTTCGCCGATTTTTTCGGATGAGAAAAAGCTGGAAGTTTCATTAGTTGATAATCAAGCGGTTATCAAACTTTCGACGTGGACGGAAGATTTAGGCTGGTGCGGTCAGAAAACTTTGACGCTCGACGCGGAAATGCTGGACGATTTGCATCGCGTTATCGCGTCGGCTCGGTATAAATTGAACAGCAAAAAAGTTGAAGCGAACGAAAGCGCGAAACCGTCGAACGTTTTAGAATTTCCTAATTTTTCATAATTCTGCATCGCAAAAAAAGGAAGGCTGAACCAATAAGTTCAGCCTTCCTTTTTTTGTTTATGAATAATTTTAGCTGACTTCGCGCAAAATGATGCGTTCGGAATTAACCTTTGACGTTCTTTCCGAAGTCAATTTTTCCAGTTCTTCGACGTGCAGTTGTTCTTCGGCAATTTGCCCTTCGAGCCAGAATCTCGTCGGTAAATCTTCGTCGCCGCACGAATCCCACGCTTCCATATAAACCGCCAACGCTTCGCGTTCGAGTTCCAAGTCCAACTTCAGCATTTCAACCAATTCGGTTGACTGCCGAATCATTGCCGGTTCAACCGTCGGAACGCCGCCGAGCGCGACTAATTTATCGCCGAGAAAAAAGGCGTGGTCTTTCGCTTCGTCGGCTTGTTCGCGGAAAAATTCCTTATAAACTTCGCGTTCGATGCCCGTTACCAGATAACTGTGCTGTGAATACTGAATAATTCCTGCCAGTTCCAAACTCAATGCTTTATTTAAATTTTCGATTAACTCTGCTCGTGCCATAATTTTTTCAAACCTCAAACTTTCACCAGAATAAATTAACGTCGGTTAATTGTCAAGTTAAACAGTTTATTTACAGATATTTAGAAATGAAATTCAATTTCATCTTCAAGAAATTCTTTTTATCTAAAATTAAGTTACCGCGCCGCCGTCAACGATGATGATTTCGCCGTTCATAAAACTGTTGCGGTCGCTGGTCACAAAAGCGGCGAATTCGGCGAGTTCCGAAGGCTGTCCGACTCTGCCTTTCGACACCCAAAAATCGTGCATTTGCAGAAGTCTTTCCGGCAGCGTGTGTCCTAAATCAGTATCGAAAATTCCCGCCGCAATCGCGTTGACCGAGATTCCGAAGTTGGCGGCTTCGCGCGAAAGACATTTCGTAAAGCCAATCATTGCCGCTTTTGAAGTGGCGTAATGAACCGATGTCGGCAGACTGCGAATCGCGCCGACCGATGTGATATTTAGAATCGAGCCGGTGCGCTCACGAATCATTTGTTTGTAAAAAGGTTTGGTCACGGCAAATAAACTGTTGACGTTCGTGTCCACGACCCAATCCCAGGATTTATCGGTTGTCGTCGCAAAATTGTCGGGTTTATTGACGGCGGCGTTGTTGACCAAAACATTGATTGCGCCCCAATTTTCCTTGATTTCGCGGGCGACACGCTTCATTCCCAAACGGTCGGTAACGGAAACTTTGAACGACAACGCTTTGCGCCCGTGCGCTTCGATTTTCCCTTTAACTTCTTCGGCTAAATCGTCGCTCGAATGATAATTAAAGGCGACATCCGCGCCTTCGCGGGCGAAAACTTCGCAGATTGCCGCGCCGATTCCGCGCGTTCCGCCCGAAACAAAGGCTCGTTTTCCTTCCAATAATAGACTCACAAATTTATTTTCTCCAGATAGACTTCTAAGAGTTTAAGGTAGTTTTGCGCGAAAAGGCAAAAAGCGAGTAAAAGGTAAAAAGTAAAAAGGCAAAAGTTTCCGATGATTTTTCGTTTAACTTTTGCCTTTTGATTCAGATATTTACTTTTGAGAATTTACAAGTTGAAACTTTCGGAAAGTTAATTTTCCGAAACTTTACACGGTTTCGTTGGCGATGAATCGGCGAGTTTTCGGGCTTCTTCGTTTGCCTTCGCGTCCGGCTTCACGATGTCGGTGATGCAGATTTCTTCTTTGGTGATTTTCGTAACGACCAGATAAGAAGTGATTTTAGTTGAATCTTCAGGATTTTCGCTGGCATTGTAACGGACGATAAAAGCCGTCGGCGTAATGATTTTACCTTTGCGCGTTACGCGCCATTCGGCTTTTTCGCCGACGCTGGAAAATCCGCCGGAAACAATGCTCGTAAAATCGAGTTGGTATTTCTTTTTATTCGGCGCGACGACATCTATTGACTGTCGAATGTCGCCTTCGGTAACTTGCAGTTTGTAACCGCCGATGCCCGGACATTCGCCGCGATACCAGCCGGTGTATTCGTTCGACTGCTCTAAGGTTTTACAGTTTTTGGCGTTCAAGTCCGTATAAATGCTTTCAATTCCGGCACTTTGCGCCGAAATGCCGACGGCGAAAAACAGCATTAACAAAAAACTGGAAGTTGATGATTTTGTTTGCATTTTTATTTTAGGCGCAAATTTCTATGCGACTGCTTTCATAGTCTCAACGACAACCTTCTGATTTTGCGGCAGCAGCGCGGCAATTTCTCTGACAATCATTTCGGTCGAATTCGGAACTGTCAGATTTATCGTGGCGGCTTTCATTGCGGAGTATCTGGCGGAATCGGAAAGCAAACCTTGAATCGTCGGAACGATGTCGGCGGCTTTTTTCAGCAAAATGCCCGCGCCGCGTTTGGCAATCATGTTAACCGTTCCGGCTTCCTGCGGCATCGGCGGCGTGGTCGCGTCGGCGATAATCGGCAGACGACACGCCAACGCTTCAAACGTCGTCAGCCCGCCGAGTTTGGAAATCATCACGTTCGCCGACTGCATCAATTTTTCGATTTCGTCCGAATAACCGATGACTTTGACGGGAAACTTCGCCGTCTTCGCCAATTTTTCGGCTTCGATGCGTAATTCTTCATTTTTGCCCGCGAGAAAAATTGCCTGCACGTCGAGTTCGCCGCGCACGAGTTCGCGGAAAATCTGCGGAATGTTGCCGCCGCCAATCCAACCGGCATTGACGAAAACCGTAAATTTATCGGCATCCAAACCGAACGATTCTCTGGCTTTCTGCGCGTCTTTTTCGTTGACCTCGTGAAATTTCGGATGCACCGGAATGCCGGAAATCTTTATCTTCTCCGGCATAATTCCATAATCAATAAGCTGTCGCCGCGCATCTTCGTTAGCGACCAAATAAAGCGAAACATCGGTACACGCCCAACCCTTCCAAAATCCGTAACACGGATCGGTAACGACCGTGACGAGCGGAATTTGATCGGCGAGATTAAGATTTTTTAAGATTTGAGCAAAAATATGCTGCGTTAGAGGATGAACGCTGACGACGATGTGCGGACACCATTTTTCAAAGATTTCCGTGCAGAAACCGATGCACCGTTTCATAAAAAATTCGCGCGTTTCGGGACGAAAACGATTTATCGCCCAGAAAACATATTTCATCCAATGCTGTCTGTTTCGCAAAATCCAGTTATAAAGCATTACCCCTTTTTGAGTAAATTCGTGAGATTCTTCGACCGCTTTGATAACGCGCACGACTTTTGAATCGCCTTCCCAAACGCGATTGATGCCTTCGACCAACGCCTGCGCCGCCGAACGATGTCCGCCGCCGGTGTCGGAAGAAATTATTAGAATTTTCGGAGTGGTATTTGGCATTTCAGGTATGAAAATTTACTGCGAGATTATATTTGCCAATGCTTCCAAATGTTCGGTTTCATCGAAAACCGCCCGAATCGGAATTTTGAATTTCGGCAAAACAACGCTTTCAATCGTGCCGTCTTTAGCCTTCAATAAAAGTTTGTATTGCTCGTTTTGCAAAAAATACTGCTCAACCGATTCGTTTTCCGCGTCCACAATCCAGTATTCTTCGATGCCGTGAGCGGGGTAATCCTGAAATTTTGTCTCGCGGTCGTTTTTTGCAGTCGAGTCGGACAAAACTTCGACGACAAAATCGGGCGCGGGAAACTGCACTTGTTTTCTTTTGAAATCTTTTGCTTTTTCTTTATCAAAAAAACAAATATCAGGTTCGTAGTCATTGCGCGTCAGCGAAATCATTATCTTTTCGATGCCGACGAAGCCGAGTTTATGTTTGATAACGAAAGCGTTAAGCAGTCCGCAAAGTAGTTTCGTCGCGCTGTTGTGTTGTAATTTAACGGGCGAATGAAAAATGATTTCGCCGTTGATGAATTCCATTTTTTTGTTTTCCTCGACAATTTTATAGAAATGCCGTCGCCGTTTCTGCTCGTCTCGAAGTCTGGATTTGACTTTATCAACGAGCAAAAAAGCATTTGGCATTTCTAAAATGGATTCGGGCGAAACCTGCATAAAAATAGAAAAAAGTTAACGGCTTTTGTCCTCAAATTCGATTATTAAATCATTAATCAAATCTTTTAATTTCAATTTATCTGAAATATCGGCTTGCTCGGCTTTGTCATAAATCGAAAGCCGATAAACATCCGTTTGCCTCGATTCGCCGATAACCTGCATTTGAATTTCAACTGCCCGCGTAATGACGCGCATACCGCCGCTTTTGCCACTGCCCTTGCTTTTAACAGCCAGTCGAATTTTGTAAATATCATTGTCGAGCGGCGTTCCATAACGCGGATTTCGCAAAATTTCCTTTTCCGGTTGAAACAACTCGTCTTTCAAAGAAGCGAACTTTTTCACCAGACGCTTGGCTTCCCGTCTGAAATTCTCAACGACGACAATTCTACAATTCATTAAGAAACTCGGTCAGAGTAACGGCTGGTTTCGCGCCGCGCCGGATTTTTTCGGATTCGCGGAAAGCCCCGCGCAAATTATTACGAAACTCAGCCGAAGATTTCAACTGCTCGTGTTCGGCGATGAGTTTTTCCCAGTCTTTCACGGAAACCTGAACAAATAATTTCTCGCCCTTTCCGTTCACTATGTAAGCAGGTAAGCAAAAGTTTCAAGGTATTTTGAAAAGTTCAGAGTCCAAACTTTAGTTTGCGTTTTCGCCGCGCTTCGCTGGCGGAAGACACGCTCAAGCGTGGACTCTGAACAAAGCAAAATGCTTCATTACTTTTGCT
>JAJAYR010000343.1 GCA_026786155.1 Pyrinomonadaceae bacterium | reverse complement strand
GGCGATAACTATCAATAGAACGTCGCTCGAATCGCCCAATCTTTCCCGAAAAACCGTCCACGTCAGCGCGACGGGTTCGAGTTCATTCGCCGCCGGTTCGCCAATCATCGCGCGGTAAATTTTGCGCCACAGCCAAACCGAGACGACTGCCATCAGCATCGTGCCGATGGTAATAAAAGCCGTTTCTTTAGTGGCGAAAAGCAGCACGGCGGAAGCCGAGGCGAGCAGCAAATAGATCGGTGCGCCGTCGTTCCACGCGAGAATCATCCGCATTATCAAAAACACCAGCACGGCTTCGACGGCGAACAATCCGAGCCGTAACGCCCAGAGAAAACCGGCATTGTTTTTGCCGAGCATCGCCGCCAAATTCAGCGCGGTCGGCAGAAAACAGACGAGCAGCAGAAGCGTCATCGTGATAATCGCAAAAACGCCCGCTTTGCGCTTTTCGACGAAATATAAAACGCCGAGAACAATGCCGAAACTGAAAAAGACGAACGAAATTTCGTGAATAAAATAGCGCGAAATATAAACCATTCCGGGCGACAGCGCGATAAACAAAGCCGCCGCCAGACTGCCGATTTTGCCGATATAATCTTTCAGAAAAAACGCCAGAACGACCGTCAGCACGCCGAAAATCGCCACGCTGCCGCGAATGCTGATGGTATTCAAGCCGAACATTTTCGAGGCGGCGAGCGCAAAATAATACAAATCGGGACCGTGATAATTTGCCGGGTCATATTTATAAACGCCTTCGCGGAAAAGATTCGTCAGAAAAAACGCATTTACGCCTTCGTCGTGATGCAGCGGTTTGAGTTCCAATTGCCAAAAACGCCAGAACGCGGCAATTGCGGTTATGACAATGCAGCCGATTATCCAAAAGAGGTCTTTGTTTTTCGGTTTTTGGTCTTCGTTGATATTTTGTTCGTCTGTGTTCATCAATTTAATTTACAGGATAGACAGGATTTACAGGATTGTTAGTTTCAAAAAAAGTTTTACCCTGTAAATCCTGCCCATCCTGTTTAATTTCCTACTTTATAAATTCGATGTTGTCCGGCTTCCGCGACGACGGGAAAGCGGCGGAAAAATTCTTCGTTGACGGTCAAATTCGCCCGTTCTTCGGGGCTGACGACGACGTATTCGACGTTATATTTTTTCAGCAAAAGTTCCGCCGTCGCGTCGCCCGCGTAGATTTTTTTGACATCCGATTCACGTTCCCGATAATCAATTCCGTAAGAAGAAAGATGCCCGCTGTAACGCATCAATGAGCGTCTGCCCGACAAAACGACCGCCGAATTATATGTCGGCGCGTTCAAAAACAGCGCGTTCGGCGCAGTTTTATTTTTAATTTGCGCGGCGATTGCTACCGAGTCTTTGCTGAAAACATTGTAATTAATCTGCCCCGAAATCGTCCGCCAAATGTCCAACGCGCCCGAAAAAGTCAGCCCGATCAAACAAACGGCGGCGACGATTTTTAAGATTTTATCCTGATTCCAAAGCCGCGCCAAAACCAGCGCGACGAACGGAATCGAGCCGACGAACCAGTAAGCCAGAACTTTGATATTGTCCCATTCCCACGGTGCGAGTTTGATGAGGTTGGCGATAATAAAACAAAACAAAAATGGGAGATAGAAATATAAATGGTTAATAGATAATGGATAATGGATAATGGTCTTCTTTGATTCGGATTTTTTGGCGATTGTTTTCGATTCGCCAATTTCAGCGATTTTGTTTTTTTTCGTAATGCCGTTGGCAATCATCCAGAGTCCGAAAATCAAAAGCGGAATGAACGCGCCGGTATTTTTCAGCCAGAACCAGAAGAAATTCAAATCGCGTTTGTCCCAGCCGAAATTCCACGCGACAAATTCCGTCAGACGGGTTGCGCTGCCGGTCATCACCCAAATCAATTCGGGAACGGCGATTATCAAAACGCCGCTGCCGAACGCCAGCCATTCGCGCCATTTCTCCGGTTTGAAAACGAATAAAAACGCGCTCACGACAAACAAAACCGCCAGACTGTGAACGTGAATCAACGGCAGAGTTCCGGCGAGTAATCCGACTAGGAAGGACGCGGAGACGCGGGGACGCGGAGACGTGGAGATTTGTTCCGTAACTTGAATTTTTCTCTCCGTGTCTCCGCGTCCCCGCGTCTCCGCGTCGCAAAAAATCTCCCAAAGTTTTTGCAAAACGATAATCGTCAGCGGCATTCCGAGAAGCAAACTGCGCTGCGTGATAAATAGCGTAACGAGCGAATTTCCCCAGCGGAAGTTTTCGCCGATGGTGTAATCCTGCGGCAGTTTCCAAAGGAATTCCGAAAGCGTTTGTGCGCCTTGCCAGAAGTCTTTGAAAAACCAGACGAAGCCGAGTCCGCCGCTGAAAAATAAAATGACGGGCGCGATTTTTCCCGCCAGGCGGCTGCCGGTTAATTTGAATGTCAATCGTTCTAAAACGACGAGCAGGGAAAACGCCAGCGCGACATTTTGGACGAGCATCGCGTCGCGCACTTTTGCGCCGAACGCCACGAACGCCGCCGTTATCAAATCCGCCATAAACGGGTAGGAAAATTTGGCGAAGGCGTAAGACGGATTTTCCGGCGGAAAATTACCGCCGTCGGTGAACGAAAAAATCGCGCCGAGATGAAACGGCAAATCGCCTAAATTATTTGATCCGCCGGTGAAAATTCCCTGCGCGGTTTCGAGCATCGAGCGTTCAAAAAACAGCCAGAACAGAACGAGAAAAAACGCATAATAAACGAAGCGCAGAACTTTTTTGAAATTTGCGCCTTCGAGTTTGCCTTTCGCCTTTCCCCAATCTTTCTGAAACGTCGCCCGGTTTGATTTTTGTAAAAATACGAGCAGCGGCAAGAGCGTTATCAAAAAAGACAGCGAAATAGTCGCCGTGCTGAAGCCGAGAAAACACGCGAGCAAAAAGCAAACCAACCCGAAAATCGCCGAACCCGCGACATTTCCCGCGCCGACGCGCCACAAAAACGGCTCGTCTTTCGCCAAAAGATAGGTCAACCCGAATCCGCCGAGCGTTATCAGCGAAATTAAAATAAAAGTTATAAGCATAATTTTCAGGCGTTATGAGCGATTGGCAAACTTCAATATAAATTACATCAATTTCCCGCGCAGATAAAGTTTCAGACAATTTTCAATACCCATCTTGAAATTTTGAATAAAACCATTCGGATAAGTTATACTTGAGCCGACATTCATCAATTTTCTAAATACAACCGAGGTTTCCAATGAAAAGAATAATTTTTCCAGCGTCGTTCTTTATTTTCTCGTTTTGTTTTTTCACTTTGACCGCGACTGCCCAAAAAGCCGAAGAAAATATCTTCCGAAATTTGGAAGTCATTTCATTTCTATCGCGTCCGCCGCAAGTCGCACAAACGCCGCGCAGTTCAAACATCAAAGATATTCAGGTTTTCGGCGAAAATTCGGGCATCGCTTCGACCGCCGATGCGCTTTTTAGAACCGCCGACAACGGCGAAAACTGGCGCGAAATCGCTTTGCCGAAAAGTTTCAGGGAAAAAATCAGCGCGGCTTTTTTCAAAGATGAAAATGTCGGTTTTATAATTTTAGCCGATTCTCAAAATGTCCGGCTCAGACTTTTAACGACGAATGACGGCGGAAATTCTTGGACGAAAACGCCGATAAATTTGAGAAATGAAGATTTGCCCGAAGCCGATTTGGAAAACGTAAAACTTGAAATTCGTAGCCTCGACAATTTCATTCTGACGTTTCGCGTTCCGACGAGTTCAAATTTTGTCGGGCAAATTATTTACCAATCACCAAACGGCGGAGAGAGTTGGGAATTTTCAGGACGTTCGGCGGAAATTCGCCGCGACGATGAAGCGTCAGCGGAAAGGCAATCGGGAAACTGGACTTTGAAAACTGAAGGAACTTGCGAAGGCGCGAAAATCGGCTGCGTTCAGGAAACAAAAATCTTTGCCGGAACAAAAGAAATCACGCCGTCGCCAATCAAAGAACTTTCACGAATCGAAAAAGAGACAGCCGCCACAGAAGCGCGAAATTCAGTTTTTTCCAGCCCGCCGAACGGCGCGACGCGCATCAGCCTTAATCGCGGTTTCGACAAATGCACCGCCGCGCCCGTTTCGCAAATGCAGGCGTGGTGGAATAATTCGCCGTTTTATGATTCAAACATTTATATTTCGGGCAGAAATCGCGGCTGTTCGCAGGCACTTTTGACGGCGAGTTGGGTCAATTCCGTGTCGGCGATGGGTTGGGGTTTGATTCCGACGATTGTCGGTTATCAGGCTCCGTGTTCGGTCAGCACGAATTCCGCCAAACACAGTTCCGACACGGGCGTTGCCGAAACGCAAGGGCGCGGCGAAGCCGATATTGCGATAACCGACGCGAACAATCTCGGACTGACGCAGGGAACGGTGCTTTATTACGATATGGAACGCTATGACGAAACGGTCAATACGCCCGGCTGTCGGCTGTCGGTCAATGCGTTTCTCAAAGGCTGGACTGACCGACTGCACGAACAAGGCTACATTTCCGGTGTTTACGGTTCGCCGTTTAACGCTAACGGCGATTGGATAAATATCCCGGCGGCGAGCCGGATGGACGCGGTTTGGCTGGCGCGTTGGAACAATATAATGAGCGTCTGGGGCGTTGCGCCGCTGCCCGATAATTATTGGACGAATCATCAGCGAATCCATCAATGGCTCGGACCGCGCAACGAAACTTGGGGCGGCGTAACTTTCAATATTGACAACAACATCTCCGACGCGCCCGTCGCGGGTTTGGCGATTGCGAAAAATAAACCGGCTGATTTTGACGGCGACGGCAAATCGGACGTTTCGGTTTTTCGCGCCGAGACGAACAGTTGGTATGTTTTGAACAGTTCAAATTCGACTTTTAGCGCGATTGCCTTCGGCAGCGGCAGCGACATTCTCGCGCCGGGCGATTATGACGGCGATGGCAAAACCGACACGGCTGTTTTTCGTCCCGCCGACGGCAACTGGTATTTCCGCACGAAAGCGGGATTCTTTAATTCGCGGACGTTTGGAGCGAGCGGCGACATTCCCGTTCCCGCCGATTTTAACGGCGACGGCAAAACTGACATCGCCGTTTTTCGCCCGTCAAACGGCTTTTGGTATATCGCCAACAGCGACAGTTTGGGAACTTACAATTTCGTGCAGTTCGGGCAGTCCGGCGACAAACCCGTTCAAAGCGATTACGACGGCGACGGTAAATCCGACATCGCCGTCTTCCGACCTTCGACCGGCAGTTGGTATGTTTTGCGCTCGTCCGACAGAACTTTTTCGGGCGTAAATTTCGGCGCGTCAACCGACCAGCCGACGCAGGGCGATTTTGACGGCGATAACAAAACCGATGTCGCGGTTTTCCGCAGCGGAACGTGGTATTTATTACAAACGACCGCCGGATTTTCCGCCGTGAACTTCGGCACGACCGGCGATGTTCCGGCAGTCGGCGATTTCGACGGCGACAACAAATCCGATGTCGCAGTTTATCGTCCGTCAAACGGCGTTTGGTATATTCTGCAAAGCCAAAACGGATTTACCGCCGCGGCGTTCGGCAACTCGACCGATAAACCGATTCCGAACGCTTATCTGCCGCAGTAGAAGAAGTCGGCAGAAGGCAGAAAGCAGAAGGCAGTCGGCGGAAGGCAGTTGGCAGTTGGCAGAAGGCAGAAGGCAGAAGGCAGAAAGC
>JAJAYR010000342.1 GCA_026786155.1 Pyrinomonadaceae bacterium | reverse complement strand
CTTTTTCTTTGCCGTAAAATTTTTACGCGGGCGAACGAATAAAAAACCGGACGCATCTTTATAAACCAATGAACAAAATAATTTCCGCCGTTCTAATTTTATTTTCCGCAAGTTTTGTTTTCGCGCAGGGAGAAGTTCAGCAAAAACCTTTGACGCAGAGCGAATACGTCAAAATGCTTTACGTTTTGGAAAAAAATCCGGGCGAAAAAGACGAACTCGTCGAAGCCGTCCGCAAACGCGGCATCGGTTTTCAACTAACCGACGGTCTGCGTAGTTTAACCACTTCCAAAAGCCGCAGCGATGCCGATTTGCGGCGCACTCTGGAAGAAGCGGCGCGGCGTAAGGAAAATCCCGAACACGCTAAACTGCCTTCGGAAAAAGAATCGTCGGCAATTCTAGCCAAATCGCGCGAAGCGACTTTAGCGGCGGTCGAAGAAATGCCTGATTTCGTCGTCAAACAGCAAATCGCCCGTTCCGCCGCTTACGCCGGAACAAATAATTTTCGCAGTCTCGACCGCCTCGTCGTCGCCGTCAGCTACCGCGCCAGCGGACGCGAAGAATATAAAGTTTTGTCGCGCAACGGCATTTTAGAAAACAATCCGAACCCGAAACAAAGTTACGAAGAAGTCGGCGGCACGAGTTCGACCGGCGAATTCGTCACAGTTTTGGCGAAAATTTTTAAGCCGGAAAGCGGTACGAAATTTGAATTAACCGACACGGACACGATTCGCACGCGCCGCGCTCTGGTTTTCGATTACGCGATTGAACGCGACAAAGCCAAACAAATCATCACCGCTTCCGGCGCGTTCGACGAGACGGCGATTACCGGAATGAAAGGCAGAATCTGGATTGACCGCGAAAATTTCCGCGTTCTCCGCGTCGAAAGCGGAGCAACCGAAATTCCCGAAGCCTTCCCGATTCGCGCTGCCAACCGCACGGTTGATTACGATTGGGTAACTATCGGCGGCGAAAAATTTCTGCTCCCGACGCTTTCCGACGTGCGCCTGACATCGAGAGAAAGCCGTCAAATGTTTGAAACGCGCAACGTCATCCGTTTTAAAGATTATCAAAAATACGGCTCGGAAGTTAAAATTTTGGACGATGACGAAGAAGTTCAAGAAGAAAAACCGAAACAGTAATTGCTGTAAATTGCACGATTTACAATGTTGAATTTATCAACGAACGCGCCAAAGAAAAAAGGACGCTTTATCAAAAGCGTCCTTTTTCTTTGGCGAAACTGTGGTGGCTTGGGACAGAATTGAACTGCCGACACGCGGATTTTCAGTCCGCTGCTCTACCAACTGAGCTACCAAGCCGTCTGCTCTTTTCAAAAAGTTACGCGAGCAAGTTAATTAGTCTAAATAAGCCTTTTACCGATGTCAAATCTTGAACTGCAAAAGCGACCAATCGGCGGCGAACCGTAATCAATCAGCCAAAAATTTTATTTTGCCCTTGAAACACAAACACAAACGAAAAGAATTAAAATTTTTCGCGTGTTTCGCGGGCAAATTTCTTTTCAATCTTTCGTTAATTCATCAGGCGAGACGAACTTTATTATTGACATTACCAGCCAGAAGATTATAATCACACTTTCAGTAGCCGTTCAGCCCAGGTCGGCTGTAAATCTGCTAGTTTAGTATTCGTTTGACACCTGCCCGTGCCGGTTTGAACGCCGCCACCTGACCCCCAGGAACGCAACATTCAAACCGGCACTGCTATTTTAAATTTATATTATTTGAGGTTCTTGTTTTATGAAAAATTATTTGTTTATTTTGACTTTATTTCTGTTGTCGCTGAACTCGGCTTGCGCGACCGCCGAATCGCCGTCTGCTAATGCCAATACCATCGGCGCAAACGGCATTCAAAATATGAACGCGGCAGATTTGCCGCCCGGCTTTTCAACCAATGCGATACCGATGAGCGCGAATTCAACGCCCGGAATTCCCGGTCCGAACGATGCCAATGCCAATAAAGTTCCGACGGGAAATATTCCGGGAATTCCCGATACGAACAAAATGGGAAAAAATCCGCAACCGAAAAATACGCCGCCGATTCCCGGAATTCCCGACCAGGAAACGATTAAAAAACAGATGAACACGCCTTTACAAGATGTAAATATCGTTAATAATCCGCCGAAAGGTCAGTCTGACGCGAACAATCAACCGGCGAACAGACCCCGCGGCAACAGTCGCCAACCGTAGAATCAATTACGAATTTCAAATTACGAATTACGAATTAAATTTTTGTTTAATCGTAATTCGTAATTTTATTTTCACAATCTTACGCCTCTGCTTTTGTTTCCGCGTCTGCCGGTATCATTCCGAGCGCGACTTTTACTTGTTTTTCAATTCGGTCGAATAAATCACGATTTTCTTTCAGCGTATTCTTGCTGTTTTCGCGTCCCTGTCCGAGGCGTTCGCCCGAATAAGAAAACCACGCGCCCGATTTTTCGACGACGTTATGATTTACCGCCAAATCGAGCAAATCGCCTTCGCGCGAAATGCCTTCGCCATACATAATGTCGAATTCGGTTTCGCGGAACGGCGGCGCGACTTTGTTTTTCACGACCTTGACGCGCGTCCGGTTGCCGACAACTTTATCGCCTTCCTTAATCGCTCCGATGCGGCGAATATCGAGGCGCACGCTGGCGTAAAACTTCAAAGCCTTGCCGCCGGTCGTCGTTTCCGGCGAACCGAACATCACGCCGATTTTGTCGCGTAACTGGTTGATAAAGATGAAACAGGTGTTTGAACTGGAAATTGACGAAGTCATTTTTCGCAGCGCCTGCGACATCAGACGCGCCTGCAATCCCATATGCGAATCGCCCATATCGCCGTCAATTTCCGCCCGCGGAACGAGTGCCGCCACCGAATCAACGACGATGACATCAATGCTCGCCGAACGCACCAAAGTTTCGGCGATGTCCAACGCCTGTTCGCCCGAATCAGGCTGCGAAATCAATAAATCGTATATATTCAGGCCGAGTTTTTCCGCGTAGTCAGGTTCCATCG
>JAJAYR010000341.1 GCA_026786155.1 Pyrinomonadaceae bacterium | reverse complement strand
CAACGTCGAGCAATGTTCATTTGACGATGGGCAATCCGTCAAACGCCGTTACCAGCGTTTCATCGCCGACGAATTACCTGATGGAAAAATCGCAGTATGTTCTTTCCTACAACCGCGATAACGCCACGCCGAATTGGGTTTCGTGGCATCTCGATCCGAGTTGGCTCGGTTCGACTCCGCGACAGGACGATTTTCGTGCGGATACGACACTTCCCGCCGGTTGGTATCGCGTTACGCAAACCGATTATTCCGGTTCGGGCTACGACCGCGGACATATGTGTCCGTCGGGTGATAGAACGAGTTCGGTTGCCAACAATTCCGCGACGTTTTTGATGACGAATATAATTCCGCAAGCCCCGAACAATAATCAGCAATCTTGGGCGAGTCTGGAAAGCTACTGCCGCACATTGGCTAATTCCGGCAGCGAACTTTATGTCGTCTCCGGCGGACAAGGCGTTTCGGGCTACATCGCCGGCGGCAGCATTGCCGTTCCGACTTACACCTGGAAAGTGATTATGGTTTTGCCGAACGGTTCTAACGATGTCTCGCGGGTAACGACGGCAACTCGCCTGATTGCCGTCGTGATACCGAATCAAAACGGCATCAGCACCAATTGGCGTGATTTTCGCGTGAGTGTTGATTACGTCGAATCGCTAACCGGACACGATTTTTTCTCCAACGTGCCTGATTCAATCGAGAATGTCATCGAATCAACGACTGATGCCGGTCGCTCTATTGACGATTCGGAATTCTTCCTCGATAAATACGCGCTTGAAGAAATCGAAGTTGAAATAAAATACTCGAAGGAACAAAAAGTAAAAGACCAGTAATGTTTCGCCGACAATCGAAAAAGCCTGTTCGTAAATTATGAACAGGCTTTTTTCAGTTGCTGACGGAGTTTCGGAGTTGACTAAAAATAGAATCGCGCAAAGTAATAAAGAACCGGCGCGTTGAAAAGCAAGCTGTCCAACCTGTCCAAAAATCCGCCGTGTCCGGGCAGAATATTGGCGGCATCTTTGACATCCGCGCCGCGCTTTATCGCGCTTTCCGCCAAATCGCCGGTCGCGCCGACGATGGTCATTATAATCGCCAGCGGAATCGAAAATTTGAAGGGAAGTTCCGGGAAAAACCAAACGCTGGCGAGTGCTGCCAACGCCGCGCTGAACAAAACGCCGCCGATTAAGCCTTCCCAGGTTTTGCCGGGCGAAATTTTCGGCGGGAGTTTGTGTTTGCCGAATTGTTTGCCGACGAAATACGCGCCCGCGTCCGCGCCGAAATTAACGAGGAAAAAGAATAAAAGCAGTTTGCTCGACAGAATCGCGTCAAAGCCGACGCGCGTTGCCACTAAAAATCCGCCTAAAAAAACCACATAAAAAACGCCGAAAACCGTTACGCTCGCGCCGGTCAGCAGCTTTGAAAAATCCTTCTGAAACCGAAACATTTGCGTTGCGAGAACGAGCATCAGAAAAAGCGCGAAGGTTAAAATCAGCAAATCGGGCGCGTTTTTGGGCGCGTCAAAAACAAAGGCGACGAAAAACGCCGCCGCGCCGATATACGCGATTGACGCAACGGCTTTGAGTTCGAGTTTCTTTGTGATTGAAAAAAACTCGAACAAACCGGCGATGAACGCGAACGCGGCGATGGCGATGAACAGCCAACTCGCTTGCGGAAACTGCGGCAGAAAAAGCGGCAGAACGATTGATAAAATTAAAATCGGGAGCGCGACGAGCGCGGTTAAGAGTCTGGCTTTCATAAAAATTCAAAAAATGTTTATAAAAACCTAAACATTTGAACCCGAATTGAGATGCACAAAAAATCACCGTCCGCCAAAAGTGTTGCACTGGCGCATATCGCCCGCTTGAAAGCCGCGCGTGAACCACTGCATTCGCTGCTGCGAAGAACCGTGCGTGAAAGAGTCGGGAACGATGTAGCCCTGCGTCTTTTTCTGAATCGAATCGTCGCCGACGGCTGATGCGGCGCGAATCGCTTCCTGCGCGTCGCCCGCTTCGACCAAGCCCTGCTGATTGGCATAAAATGCCCAAACTCCGGCGTAACAATCGGCTTGCAGTTCCAGTTTGACCGAAAGGTCGTTGGTGTTTCCGGCTTGCTGCACCTTGTCCATCGTGCCGAGCATATTTTGAATGTGATGCCCGACTTCGTGCGCGATGACGTAGGCTTGTGCGAAATCGCCCGGTGCTTTGAATTCGCGGCTCAATTCATTGAAAAATCCGAAATCGAGATAAAGTTTTTCGTCGCCCGGACAATAAAACGGTCCGGTTGACGAACCCGCCACGCCACACGCCGACTGTACGCGGTCGGTAAAAAGCACGAGTTTCGGGTCTCGATACTGCATCCGCGCCTGTTGCGGCAGAACTTTGCGCCAAACGTCTTCAGTGCTTCCCAAAACCGAAGCGACGAATTTTCGCTCGTCATCCGTTCGCTGATTTGTTTGATTAGGTGATTGCGGTTGTTGCTGTTGCTGCGTCTGAACGGATTCACCACCGCCGCCGAGCTGGTCGAGCAACGCTCGCGGGTCGCCGCCGCACAGCCAGACAATCAGTATCAAAACCAGCGTTCCCAAACCGCCGCCGCCGATTGCCAAGCCTCTGCCGCCCATTCCGCGCCGGTCTTCGATATTTGAACTTTCCCGTCCTCTTAACATTTTTCAAATCTCCCTTTGCTGTTTCTTTCAAACAGATATTATCATTTTTAAAATCATCAATGAAATTAAAAAACTGGCGCGAAAGCGGAAATTATTTTGATTATAAATTTTCTCGGAACGTAACGTCGTCGTCCCGGCGGCTGTCCGGTGTGCGTCCCGTTCACCGAAGTACGCGCGAGCGGGACACTCCCGCGACTGCCAGCGAAGACGCTGGCGTTACGAGTTTGCCGATTTTTTATCAGTTGAGCCGACCGTCTGAAGAAGTGCTGCTGTGTCTGCACGGTTTCCCGACTTCATCGCACGATTATCATAAAATTTGGAACGCGCTCGCCGAAAAATTTTCGGTGCTGGCTTTCGATATGATTGGCTACGGTTTTTCCGTCAAACCAGTCAATTTCGATTACACGACTTTTAATCAGGTTGATGTTTTACAGGCGTTGCTCGAACATCTGAAGATTAAACGGGTTCACATTCTCGCGCACGATTACGGCAATACAATTACTCAGGAACTGCTCGCCCGCACCGAAGAAAATCGTCTAACATTCTCTATCGAAACGATTTGTTTGATGAACGGCGCGTTGTTTCCCGAAACGCATCGCCCGATTTTGGCGCAGAAAATTCTCATCAGCCCGCTCGGATTTATTTTCGGCAGACTGATTTCCGACGCGCGTTTTAAAAAGAGTTTAGCGACCATCTTCGGCGAACGAACACAGCCGACTGAAGACGAATTAAACGATTTTTTAGAGGTTTTCAAATTCAACGACGGGCGACGAATCGCGCACCAACTCATTCATTACATGACTGAAAGACAAACGAATCGGACTCGCTGGGTCGGCGCATTGCAGAGAACACGCCTTCCGCTGCGGTTTATCAACGGCTTGGCTGATAAAGTTTCCGGCGCACACCTCGTCAAGAGGTTTCGGGAAACGATGCCGCACACGGATATTGTCGAATTGAAAGACATCGGACATTTTCCGCATTTTGAAGTTCCCGCCGTCGTTTTAGAAAAGTTTTTTGAATTTCATCGCGCAAATTCTTGACAGATGCGGACTTAGGTCATTATTATTCATTTACAGTTCCAACACAGGTTTTTCTTCCAGCATTTTCCCCGAACGGAGATTAAATATGATTAAACTCGATATTATCAACCGGGTCGCCGATAAAACGGGCGTTCCGAAACAGAAGGCAGAACAAGTTGTTGACGCGCTTTTTAACGCGATGAAGGAAGCGATGGCGGAAGGCAAACGCATCGAACTGCGCGGCTTCGGCGTGTTCGTCGTCAAAGCCCGAAAACGCGGCATCGGGCGCAACCCGCGCACGGGTCAGGAAGTTCCGATTCCGTCGGGGAAAACCATCCGCTTCAAACCGGGCAAGGAACTGCAAGCCAAAGCTGTTAAAAAATAGTGGAGAGTCGAGAGTCGAGAGTCGAGAATAAATTCTTCTGATTCTCCACTCTCCACTCTCCACTCTCCACTCTTCTCGTGCCTGATTTAAACACGCTGACCAACCAGTTTTTTGACCGCCGCGAAGCGATGCGTCCGACCGCTTGGACGTGGCTCAAACATCTCGCTTTGTTTTTCATCGCTTTTCTGACCGTTACCGTCGCCGGTTCCATACAGCCGTTCGGAAGCATCCCGATTTTCCCCGAAGTGCAAGACCCGCAGAACTGGACGGAAGGTTTTAACCTTTTAATTTCGCTGCCCGCGCTTTATTTTCGACTTATTTTCAACACGATAACCGGACTTTTCACCGATTTTGAATTATTAAAAAACGGCGTTTATTTTTCGATTCCGCTGCTCGCAATTTTGACGGCGCACGAAGCCGGGCATTATGTAGCGTGTCGGCTTTACGGCGTGGACGCGACTCTGCCGTATTTTATTCCGATGCCGCCGATACTCAGTCCGGCGGGAACTCTGGGCGCGTTTATCAAAATCGTGTCGCCGATGCCTTCGCGCCGCGCCGTCTTCGACATCGGCGTTGCCGGTCCGATTGCCGGATTTATTGCGCTCGTTCCCGTTTTGATTTTCGGTTTGCTGACGATGGTGCAGGTTTCGCCCGAAAAAGTTGAAACGGCAAACGCCGATCTATATTTTGCCGACCCGCTGCTGACGCAATTATTGGCGAAATTTATCGGTGTTAATCTGGATTTTGGAAAGTTCAATCCGTTTCTCGCGGCGGCTTGGGTTGGAATGCTGGTAACGAGTCTGAATTTAATTCCATCGGGACAACTCGACGGCGGACACGCGGTTTATTCGATTTTCGGCAGTCGCATTCATTTCTGGACGGGCAGAGTCGCCTTCGGCGTGATGGCTTTGCTTTCCGTTTTAGGCTGGTTTTTATACAGCAGTCCGAGCGGACTTTTATTTACGATTCTGCTCGCCGTGATGATGCGCGTCCGGCATCCCGAACCGCTGATTGATGCGCCGCTCGATTCCAGGCGAAAAATCGTCGCCGTTTTAACTCTTTTGATATTTATTCTCTGCTTTGTGCCGTTCCCGATTCAGGTTAGATAATTTTTGTTCCAAACCTCTAAAAAAGTCTTGACAGAACGAGCGATTCGTTAGATACTGCCTATCTGAAACCCAAGAAATTTAAGACGGCGACGCGAAGATAATTGTCAGGAGATGAGGACTACCCGAAAACCGATATTTTCAAATCGCCGGAAAACCATCGTTTTTTATGGAGGAGAATTTAATGAAAAAGTTTATCTTGATATTGTTTATTTTTATCTTGTCAGGCATTTCAATCAACGCTCAGAAACCCGACGGAAAACAGGTTTTTCGCGCCAACAAAGACCAGTTGATAATGGCGCAGAAAATGCTCAAGGTCGAGCCGACCGGAAAACCCGATGTCGCCACGCGCACCGCCATCAAAACTTTTCAAACGGAAAAGAGCTTGAAGGAAACCGGCGATTTAGACCGCGACACGCTTAAAAAACTGGGTATCGGGTTGACGAACGCGCAAAGACAAATGTCCGCGCCGCCCGACGAAAAGACTGCCGCGGGCGATGTGCCGAAACCGAAAACAGCCGGTTTCCGTGCGACCAAAGAGCAAATTATTCAAGTTCAAAATTTGTTAAAAAAAGACGGCTTTTACAGTGGAGAAGCGACCGGCATCGTTAATCCGGCGACCGGCGAAGGCTTGAAAAAGTATCAGGCGGCGAATGATTTGGAAGCGACCGGGACAGTCAATCAAATTACGCTCGAAAAAATGGACATTACCGTAACCGCCCAGCAAATGGAAGATTCCAAATCCGGTTCCGAATAGTGGATTTTTATTCCGGGACTTTCGCCGACGGAACTTTTTTCGCTTTTTTTTCGTGCAGCGCGGCTTCCGCAATGTTCGTCAGCCACCAAAACGCGCCTTTCGTGCCGAGGTGCGAAAACATTTTTTTGAAAACCGCCGGATGAATTTTGGCGGTTTTCAGTAAAACTTTTTTAAATGACGCGAACGAGATGCGGTCTTGAAACATCTCGCCAGCGATATTTTTGTCCAGCGATTGCAGTGCCGCCATTACCGCGTTCATCGTTTCGTTGACGACCGGATTTTGCCCCGAAGCAGTCGGGCGCATAAATTCCGCGAGACTCGCCATCTGCGCGACGCGCGGCTCGTAAGCGTTAATCTCCGACAAACTTTTTTCGTCCGAAACATTCTCCCGCAAAACCTTTTCAGTTTCAAAAGTCAATTTCCGCAAATTTCTGACGTGCGAACCGAAGCCGCAAAACGTCAGCGGACTCGACAAACCCGCCGCGTCGCCGACGAGCAAAACGCGCTCGGTCGCCGTTTTTTTGGCGTTGTTCCAGCCGTGCTGATGAAAACTCGGAATATAACCGAAAACGGGTTTGACGACGCGCCACGCCGTCGTTTTTTGTTTGTAATCCGGCAGTTTTTCAAAATAATCTTCAAATAACCGCAGCAAAGATTTGTCGGCTTTCGATTCGACCGAATCGTAAAAGAAAAGATACGTCGTGTAATCGTCCTTTGCTGAACTTCCGGCGAAACCTTCCCAGATTAGTTGGCGATTATCCGATGAATCTTCGGTTGAAACCAAAATTTCGCCGACGGAAAAATCAACTTCGCGTTCAGATTGTCCGCGTCGAAAGCCTCTGCCGACCGTCCCGACCGTCGGGCAAACGTGCGTGATTGATTTGCCCGCGTTAAGCTGGCGCGAAACCGCCGAATTCGTGCCGGTCGAGTCAACGAAAAGTTTGGCGGCAAACAGGCGACGCTTGCCGCTTATCGCGTCTTCGCATTCGACGAGAACTTTATTTTTGTTGACGAAAGCGCGGACGAAACGCAGATTATTGATAATGACCGAACCCGTTTCCGCGATTTTTTTGGCGGCGATTGCCAGCAGTTTATCAGCTTCAATCGCCACGTCCAAAACATTATCCATAAACAGCGGCGGCGTTTTGATGCGGGAATTGGCATCGTAAAATTTGACGAAACCCGTTTGGTAGCGGTTCATTACGACAGTTTCGATTTCTTCTTCGGTGAAAAGTCCGGCTTTGACGAATTCCTGCAATTCTTCATCGGAGATATTCCAATCGCGGTGCGTTTTGCCGACTGTGTGCGCGTCGAAAACCAGAACTTTTCGATGGTATTTCTTCGCCATTACCGCCGCGTGAAGCAATCCGAGTGTGCCGCCCGCGTAAATTATTTCAAATTCGGCTTCCGTTTCTAAATTTTTCGGAGTTGAGTCGAAGCAGATAACTTCTTCGACTTCGCGCGGATTCGCACGGAACGACTGCCAGCGTTGTTCGATTTCCCAAATGCGTTTGAGCCACGCTTCGCGGTCGGGGAGCGAAGCGAAATTTTCGACCGTTAAAGGAATTTGACGACGAAATTCGGCGAGGCTTGGCATTTCCGGCGGCAAAGTTTTCGTCATTTCTCTATCATAAATTTATCGGTCGAGTCGAATCAAATGACAAAGAACAATAAAAAAGCGCGAACAAAATTTGTTCGCGCTTTTTTACCTGTGAAATCCTGAATCGAAAATTATCTAATCGGGCTGACAACATTGTTGTCGTCATTGTTGACAGCGACCAGAATAATCGCCGCCGCCACAATTGCGCCGAAAACAATCACCGGTCCGACCGCGCTGTTACCGCCGAAAACGCCGTCATCGTCGTCTTGTCGGGCATTATTCATCGGCACGACCGAAACATTTGAATTGTCGGCGTTTTTAATGTTGACTTCAACACCGTCGGCGTTAAAAACTTCGATGTTTCCCGCAGAAACCGTTCCCGAAATTGTTTTCTCGTCGAAACTCAAACTCAAAGTCGTGTTCGGACTCATTGTAATATAGCCCGCTTTTCCGAGTTTAACGGTTGACGTAACATTTTCCGGCGTGGCAATGGTTCCGTTTGAAAAGAACGTGCGACCCGTAAAAGCACTTTCTCCGTTCAACAAAACAAAAGAATTAGTTTTGTTCCCTGAAACCGTAATTTCTCCCATCAATGATTTGTTTTCGGTCCCTGCCAAAGCAATCATCGAAGAAGTGGTGAAAATCACCATCGCCAAGCAAGCGGCGGTGATATTGCGAAGCCAATTTGTATAATTTTTTGTTTTCATAGCTCTAAATCTCCTCTGTAATTTTTATTGTGAATAGCTTTTGTCAAACGGTTTTGTAAGTTTCAGGTAGAAAAACCCTGTGATTGATAAATATGACTTCTAATTAAAATCAATAGTCTTACAAATGAGTTCAAGCAAAAAACCATTCTGAATGTTTTTTATTGGAACTTTGTTATCAAGTAATTTAGTCCGAAAGCATTTTGAAGTCAACTACTTTTCCGACTTTTTTTGAAAAATTTACATTAACTTAATCCGCCGACTATTTCGCTGAGGCTTTTTTCTTGGCTTCATTCCAAAGCGCGTCCATTTCCGGCAAGTCTGTTTCATCAAAACTCCGTCCGCGATTTTTGAGTTCCGCTTCAATAAAACTGAATCGTCGGCGAAATTTTCGATTGGTTTTCTTGAGCGCGGTTTCCGGCTCGACATCGAGTTTTCGCGCCAAATTGACGACGACGAAAAGCAAATCGCCGAGTTCTTCTTCGATATTTTCATTCTCGACAATCGCCGCTTTTAATTCTGCGGTTTCTTCGGTTAATTTGTCAAAAATCTGTTCCGCGTTTTTCCAATCGAAACCGACTTTAGCGGCTTTTTTCGTCAATTTATTGGCTTCAATCAAAGCGGGAAACGCGAGCGGAACGTCTTCCAAAATTGAACTTTTCGCTTTTTCTTCCTTTTTCGTAATGGCGCGTTCGGCTCGTTTCAGTTCGTCCCAATTCTGCAAAACGTCGTTCGCCGTGTCGAATTTCACATCGCCGAAAACGTGCGGATGGCGCAGAATCATTTTTTCGGTAATCGTCGCGCACACGCTCTCAATCGTAAAATCGCCGCGATCTTCGGCAATCTGCGAATGGAAAATTATCTGCAATAGCAGATCGCCGAGTTCTTCACGCAGATTGTCCGGCTTGCCTTCCGCCGCTTCCTGAATCGCGTCGAAACTTTCAAACGCTTCTTCCAAAAGATACGGCGCGAGTGATTCGTAAGTTTGTTCCCGATCCCACGGACAGCCGCCCGGCGCCCGCAGCCGCGCCATTACATTCACGAGTTCATCGAATTTTTTTGACATAATTGTTTAGTCTAGGAAGTCTAGGAGGTCTGGAAAGTCTAGGAAGCGTGAATTTTCTTCCCAAACTTCCCAAACTTTCCAGACTTCCTAGACTTCCTAGACTTTCCAAACCTCTCAATTTTGAACTTTCTTTCAGCAAAATGCTACTATCGAAACATCGAATTTTAGAAAAATTTTTAGAAAAACAATGATTGGAAGAGAAGATTCAAACAGCGAAGAACCAACCGAATTGATTATCACCGACCGCCGTAAATTTAATGTTGACGGCAGTTTGCGCGAAGGTGTAGAGATTGCGCCGGAGAAGCCGAAAGAGGAAAAGAAGGCGGCGGAAACGGTCGCGTCCGTCGAACAAACACCGGAAGCCGCTTTGCCGACTTCGGAAGGCGAAGAAGAAATGTATGACAGCGAAGTTTTTCCGGGCGCGGACGACCCGACGAGTTTCATCAACTTTTTAACGACGCTCGCCTCACAAGCCGCCGCCGCGCTCGGCGCGATGCCGCATCCGGCGACCGGACAGCGCACATTGGACTTGGAAACGGGAAAGTATTGGATTGACGTGCTGGCGATGCTCAAGGAGAAAACGAAAAACAATCTGCACCCGAAAGAGCAGGAACTTTTCGACGGAATTTTGGGCGATTTGCAGATGCAGTTCGTTCAAATTCAACGAATGGCGGAAGAAAAACTCAAGCAGCAAGCCGCCCAGAAATTTTCGGCGAACGATATTTTAGGAAAACGGTAAATGTTTTTAATGGTAGATGGTAAATGGTAAATGGTGAATGAAGAGCGGTTCTTACATTCACCATTTACCATTTACCATTCACCATTTACCATTATGAAGCTAACTTTTCTCGGCACAGGAACTTCGACCGGCGTTCCATCGGTCGGCTGCAACTGCGAAACTTGTTTGTCGGACGATTCGCGCGACAAACGTCTGCGCGTTTCGATTCTCATCGAACACGACGGCAAAAAAATTCTCGTTGACACCTCGATAGACTTTCGCCAACAGGCTTTACGCGCTCGCATCGGTTATCTCGACGCGGTTTTAATAACGCACTGCCACGTTGACCACGTTTTCGGGTTGGACGACATTCGCCCGCTCAATTTCCGCTACGGCGCGATGCCGATTTACGCTGACGAAATCGCCTGGACGGATTTGCGCCGCATTTTCAAATATATCTTCGAGCCGACGCACACGGGCGGCGGTTTGCCGCAACTCGTTCCGCACACCATCGAAAAAAACGCGCCGTTTTGTTTCGGCGAAAACCTGCTCGTTACGCCGCTCGAAGTCATTCACGGCAAACTGCCCGTCATCGCTTACCGCTTCAACGATTTCGCCTACGCGACCGATTTAAATTTTATTTCGGAAGAATCAATGCAGGGCTTGATGGATTTGGACGTGCTGGTTTTAGATTGCGTCCGCCTGAAACCGCACGCGACGCATCTCGGTTTGCAGGAAGCTCTCGAATACATCGAAAAACTCCGCCCGAAACGCGCCTTCCTGACACATCTCAATCACGACGTTTTATACGAGCGCGATTCAAAATTATTGCCCGACAATGTGCGGTTTGCGGTTGATGAATTAGTCGTCGAAGATTGAATAAATAAAATTTGTTTGAAATGAAAATTTTTCACGGAACGGATAACGCGGGAATTTTGCGCTCGACGGTTTTGACGCTGGGCGTTTTCGACGGACTGCATCTCGGACATCAGCGAATTATGGAAATCGTCGTCAATCGCGCTAAAGCAATAGACGCGATTCCGACGGCGATTACTTTCGACCCGCATCCGCGTTCGGTTTTGTATCCTGAAAACGCGCCGCCGCTGCTGCAAACGCTCGACCAAAGGCTGGCAAATTTTGAAGTTTTAGGAATCGAGCAAACGATTGTCATTCGTTTCGACCGCGATTTTGCCAATCAAAACGCCGAAGAATTTTTGCGCGACATCGTTCACGAACGCTTGCAGGCGAAGGAAGTTTTTTTGGGCAAAGGCTTCGCGTTCGGCAAAAATCGCGGCGGCAATATCGAGCTTTTGCGAAAGATGAGCGTGGAACTCGGATTTTTCGCCGACGAAGTGGACGAAGTTACTTTGCGCGGACAGCGAATTTCTTCATCAAAAATTCGCCATCTGTTAGCCGACGGCAAAGTCAATCTCGCCCGCCGGATGCTCGGCAGACCTTATGGCGTGGAAGGTCAAATCGTGCGCGGCGACCAGCGCGGACGCACCATCGGCTTTCCCACCGCGAATCTCAAACCCAGAAATCGCGTCGTGCCGAGGTTCGGAGTTTATACGACGGCGACTTTAATCAAAGACGTTTGGCGGCGCAGCATTACGAACGTCGGTGTGCGCCCGACTTTTGAAGGCAGCCAAGAACCTTCGATTGAAAGCTATGTTTTCGATTTCGACGGCGACCTCTACGGCGATGTTTTGCGCGTCCGTTTTCTGCACCGCATCCGCGATGAAAAAAAATTTGGCGGCATCGAAGAATTAAAAACTCAAATCGGCAAAGATACAAACACCGCGCTCAGATTCTTTGCGCGGCGCGGCATCAGAAATATGTTAAATTTAACGTGAGGTGTTTTTATGAATGTCAATGTTTCCGAAAAAATTGAGAGCAAATTAAAAGATTTAGCAATTAAAAACGGCAAGCCGGTCGAAGATTTTGCGGCAAATTTACTTGAAGAAAAAGTTAAGGAAGATTTTCCAGAAATAATCGAAGATAAGACAGAATACGAAAATCCGTTCGCGCCGTTCATCGGAATGTTTGCGAGCGGCAAAACCGATACGTCAACTCGCTACAAAGAAATTTTGCGCGAAGAGATTGATAAGCGCGGCGGATTTGGAGGCAGTTGATGGCATATTTGATGGATACGGGTTTTTGGTATGCTTCGATTGACGAGTCAGACCAACATTACGCAAAGGTTGCGCCAGTTGCAGACAAAATTCGTGAAATCGTCGTTTTGCCGATTCCGGTAATTACTGAAACGGCTTATTTGATTTCACGAAATAAGAATGTCGAAGCATTAGCAATTTTTTCGGAAGGTTTAGCCAGAACTTTATTTCAACTCGAAGCACCAACCGCCGAAGATTACCTTCGTACTGCCGAAATTTTGCGAAAATACGACGACGCCAACATTGATTTTGTTGATGCCTGCATTGTCGCCATCGCCGAAAGATTGAGCATTACGAAAATTCTCACGGTTGACCGGCGGCATTTCGGCATTTTCAAACCGCGACATTGCGCGGCGTTCGAGATTTTGCCGTAATTTTACCAATTTTTTTGATGAAAATTGAACCTGCTAACTTTCTAAACGGAAAAATCCGCTTGCCGGGCGATAAATCAATCTCGCACCGCGCGGCGATTTTCGCGGCTTTGGCGACGGGCGACACACGCATCGAAAATTACGCGACGAACGCCGACTGCGCTTCGACTCTGAATTGTTTGGAAAATCTCGGCGTGGAAATCCGCCGGGAAGATTCGACGATTTTTATTAAAGGTGTCGGCAAAAACGGATTTACTAAACCGAACAAACCGCTCGACTGCGGCAACAGCGGCACGACGATGCGGCTTTTGGCGGGCGTTTTGGCGGGACAGAATTTCGATTCGGTTTTAACGGGCGACGCGAGTTTGTCGAAGCGTCCGATGCGCCGCATTATCGAACCGCTCGAATTGATGGGCGCGAAAATCGAAGCGGAAGATAATCACGCGCCTTTAAAAATTTACGGGAGAAATCCTTTGCAAGCAATTTCTTACGACTTGCCGGTCGCCAGCGCACAGGTTAAATCGTGTGTTTTGCTCGCCGGTTTGAATGCCGCCGGAAAATCAATCGTTCTGAATCCGAATTCCATATTCCAAACTCCGAATTCGAGAAATCATACTGAATTGATGTTGAAGTATTTGGGCGCGGCGATTGAGGAAAAGTTTGTTGAAACCGGCGGCGGATTTGTCGAAGAAATTTTGATTGATGGAAACTCAAAACTCGAAGCGAAAAATCTGTCCGTGCCTTCGGATATTTCATCGGCGGCGTTTTTTATCGTCGGCGCGGCATGTCTGGAAAACTCGGAAATCGTTTTGGAAAACGTCGGCTTAAACCCGACGCGGACGGCGATTCTCGAAATTTTGCAACGTTTCGGCGCGGACCTCGAGATTCTGAATCAAAAGGAAGTCGGCAACGAAATCGGCGGCGATTTGCGAGTCCGCGGACGGCGAAAATTATCGGCGAACACGGATTCTAATTTGGTCAGCGGCGACATTATCGCTAATTTGATTGACGAAATTCCGGTGCTGGCGGTGTTCGGAACGCAGTTTGAAAACGGTTTGGAGATTCGCGGCGCGGGCGAATTGCGCGTTAAGGAATCGGACAGAATCGCGGCGGTCGTGGAAAATCTGCGGCGAATGAACGCGGCGGTCGAAGAATTTCCCGACGGTTTTCGGGTTGGAAAATCCGATTTGAAAGGCGCGGAAATTGATTCGTTCGGCGACCACCGGATTGCGATGGCTTTTGCCATTGCCGCGCTTTTGGCGGACGGCGCAACGGCAATCAGCGGCGCGGAACACGCGGGCGTTTCGTTTCCCGAATTTTTTCAGACGCTTGAGTATCTTAAGAAATAATTTCACCTTCACCTTAAATTTTGATGGAGACGGAAAAGCGCATAGTTTTGACGGGTTTTATGGGTGTCGGCAAATCAACGGTCGCCCGCTTTCTCGCGTCTCTGCTCGATTCGACGCGGATTGACCTCGACACTTTTATCGAACTCAACGAAAAACAGACTATCGCGGAGATTATTAAAAGCCGGGGCGAGGCGCGTTTTCGGCAGATTGAAACCGAAAATCTGCGGCGGATTTTGACGGCGAACGAAGCGCGAATCATCGCGCTCGGCGGCGGCGCGTGGACGATAAAGGAAAATCGCGGTTTGATAAGAGAGCAGCAATTAACGACCGTCTGGCTCGAATCCACGTTCGACCACTGCTGGCGCAACATCCGAATGTCGAAACGCGAACGTCCGCTTGCCATCAATAAAGAACTTACGCAAAAACTTTTTGATGAAAGAGCGAAACTTTATTGTCTGGCGGATTGGCATTTTATTATCAAGCCGGATTTGACTTCGTTTGAAGTGGCAAAAAAAATTGCCGAAGAAGTTTTTTCGATTGATTTTGACTGAAATTTTCCGCGAAATGGTTTAGACTGACTTCATAAATCAAAACGAGCCGACAAAAATTATTCTCGAGCGAAATCGAGAACGTCGGCGAGTGCGGTTTGTAAATTAAGAAACAGGAAGAATTAAGAGTTTTTCAGGAGAAAAAAGTTATGAAAAATAAAGTTTTAGCAGTTCTCGGTTTAGCGGCGGTCGTCGGCTTCGGCGCGTGCAAAGGCTCGACCAACACCAACACGGTGATGAATACGAATACGATGGTCGTCAGCACGCCTTCGCCGGTCACGAAAACGACGGAAACGGCGATGACCGACCCGAATTTGAAATCGAAAATCGAAGGCGCGTTGAAAGCCAAAGGTTTCACCGACGTAACGGTTGATACGGCGACGACCCCGGCGACATTGCGCGGCACGGTTGCCAAAGGCAAAATGGCGGAAGTGATGGCGACGGCGATGGAAGCCAACGGCGGCAAGCCGGTAACTAACCAAGTTCAGGAAAAATAATCTAAAAAGGAGAAAAACATAATGTCATTACAGGAAAAATATCAACCGCTAATTGACCTGGCGAACCAATCGAACATTTCGGGTTTGAATATCACCGAAGGCGAAGGATTTATCAAAATCGAAGGCAGTGCGCCGAGCGCGGACGTGAAAAAGGCGCTTTGGGATAAATACGGACAACTCGACCCGGACTATCGTTCGGGCGACCTCGTGCTGAACGTAACCGCGCCGGAAGGCGAAGGCAGCGCAAGTTCGACCTACACGGTGCAAGCCGGCGACAGCTTAAGCAAAATCGGTTCAAAACACGGCGTAAGCTGGAAGGCGATTTTCGATGCCAACCGCGATAAACTCGACGACCCCGACAAAATTCAACCGGGACAAGAGTTGACGATTCCGGCGGCGTAAGTTTTTTAATCTAAACTTATTTTCGGCACTTTGGTTTGGCTGCGGGTTCGTGAACTAAATCAAAGTGCTTTTTCTTTTTTTAGGAGAAAATTATGCGTTCCGCCGCTAAAGTTCTTGTTTTCGTTTTGTTTCTCGCTTCAATTATCAATGCCCAGTATTTGCCGCGCGAAAAAAAGCTGAAAAAAATTGAATAACTAAACGACCAGATAAAAAAACTAGAAAAAGATGTTCTGCTGCCGGACGCGAAAGATTCGGAAATGGCGCGGAAAGAAAATTTCAAGGTTGTAAGAATTCTTCCGCGAGAAAAATATGACCGCAAATTGACGATTCAAGGCGGCGGTTCATATTATTCGTTCAGCAAAAATTCGCACAATTATCAGGACACGCCACAAATCAGTTTGGAACAAAACAATCTGAAAGTCGGTTTTGCCGGTGCGGATTACGGTTTGATTGCCGATTTGGGCGAAATTTCGTTAGCCGACGTTTCAAAGGAAACCATTGAGGCAAATTTTCTCGCCAACTACAAACCGCCGGTAGATATTTCTGAAATTAGAATCGAACAGCGCAAAGCGTGGAATTATGAAGTCAACGATATGACCTACAAAAGTAGTTTGTCCGTCGTTGTCGGACACAGTTACGTTTTGCGGGCGATAACTTTTGACCGGGCAGATATTCTTGTCGCCCTCAAAATTTATCGAAAAGATACAGACGGCAGTTTGATAATCTTCTGGAAAACGCTCGAAGTTTTTGATGTGCCGACGATTAAACTCGATAAGGAAGAAAACTGAAAATCCTAAAAATCAAACCAATCAAGGCTTCAATTAAATAAGTTCACCCGCCGATAAAAAAGATTGAAAGTCATAGTTAAATTTTGTTAAACTGAATACAGCGTTAATCTCTGCAATTTCGGTTTTCGTCAAAAAAATATGACTAAAAAACTTTTCGCCGCCGCGCTTTTCTGCGCTCTGATGTCCGCGTTCAGCCTTCAAACATCTGCTAAAGCGCGTTATCCATATCTCCAAAACGAAAGATTCGTCGCGCGGACAATGCGCGTTCTGCATTCCGCGCAGGTTACTTACAGCGCAACCACGGGCAACGGCAATTACGGTTCTTTAAGCCAACTTCGAGCCGTCTATCTCATCAATGAATTACTGGCAAGAGGCTATGCGAACGGTTATAACTTCACCATTACCACCGTCGCGCGAACGAATAATAATGAGGCTTCCTTTAATGTTTCCGCGGTTCCTCAAATTTACGGCACAACCGGCATCAGGTCGTTCTATATTGATACTTCAGGCGTAATTTACGGCGCGGACAAACACGGCGAACCTGCCAATGCCGACGACCCGCCGATTCAACAATAATTTAAATTTTAGGGATTGATTAAAACGTAAAGTCTATCTGCCCAATCGGATTTTCCGCTTCGCAAAATTTCGTATTGGACGTTTGCCGAAGCGGTATCGCCGAGTTTGACGTAGGCTTTGCCGAGGTTGTAGCGGGCGCGTTCGGAATCGGGATTGTAAGAAACGGCGTTGTTAAAGGCATCCACGCTTTCCTGAATTTTGCCGAGTTCAAAGTAGTTTTCGCCCAGATAGTTGTAAGTTTTCGCGTCGGGTTTGTAGATTTTTAACTGCTCGAAGGCGGCGACCGATTCGGCGTAGCGTTTCTGTTTGAAATAGCCCGCGCCGAGTTGTTCCCAGGCGTTCACCAAGTCCGGTTTGATAACGACGGCGCGTTTGTAGGCGAGCAGTTCTTCGTCGGTGCGTCCGAGTTTTCCGAGCGATAAGCCGAGCGCGTATTGCGCGTCGCCGTTGTCGGCATCGAGTTTTGTCGCTTGCCGGTAAGCGTCCGCCGCGTCTTTATATTGACCGAGCGCGAAACTCGACGCGCCGATATTGACGAATGTTTCCGCCCATTCAGGGCGCAGTTTGGCGGCTTGCCGCGAAGCCTTCAGCGCGTCGGCGTGTCTGCCGAGCATTCCGTAGCAAAATCCGGCTTGATACCAGCTTTCCGCGTAATTCGGGTCAATCTCGACCGCCTTTTCAAAATAGGCGACGGCTTTCCCGAAATCGTCGCGCGATAAAATCCCTAGCCCTTGCGAATATAAATTCTGCGCGGCGGCGCGTTTGTTTTTCAGATTTTCCGTGTTGAGCGACGCAAATGTCTGCAAATTGCCGATTTTCAAAGCTAAAATTCTGGCGGACGGCACGGCAAAGTTGATGCTCTGCCCTTCGGCGGCTTGCAGAGTGGCGACACCGATTACCTGCCCGCGCATATTGACGACGGGCGAACCGGATGAGCCGGACGAAATCGGCGCGGTGATTTGGATAATTTTGCCGTAACCCGGAATTTCGCGGACGGCGGACACGATGCCGTTCGAGACCGAACCCTCCAGCCCGAACGGATTGCCGATGACGACGACCGATTCACCTTCCTGCGGCGCGGTCTGCACCAACGGCAGCGCGGCGACGGAATTCGGCGGCACGTCAACTTGCAAAAGAGCCAAATCGCCTTCGCCGTCAATCGCCAAAACTCCCTTCGCCGGAAACCTTTTGCCGTCAATCAAATGAATTTCGACGCGGCTCGATTTTTCGATGACGTGCCGGTTCGTAATGATTTTATCGCCCGCGATGAAAAATCCACTGCCGCGCGAAATGGTCGCGCCTTTCGCGTCAAAGGTTTCGATGGCAACCGCCGACGGTTTGATGCGGCGCACGAGTTCCGGCAGGAAATCCTGCGCCGCCACCGTCGCCGACGCGAGCGCGAAGATTAGCAGCAGCAAAGTCGAAATTTTCAGAACGGTAAATTTCATTCGGGGATTTTTATATTTTCCAACGCGATTATAGAAGTTTTGTTCGCGTCGAACAAATCAAAAAGGCGTAACGGCTTCGAGAAACTAGATGCGAAAGTTTTGTCGAACCGTTGCCGACAATAAACTCAAGCGACTTTTCCGCGCCCGAACGCCCGCCAATAAATCGCCAGATTAAACGTCAAAAGCACCAAGCCGAGCGTGAAACGCACCGCCGGCGAAAGCGGCGAATACAACACGAGCGACACGAAATAATCAATGAAACCTGCCGCGTAACCGGCTTCGCCGCCAATTTGCCGCAGATAATTTTCGACGGTCGTCAGCGGACAAATCCACCAAAAAAATTCGATCAAAATTCCCCAGACGACCGCCGGAAGATGCAGCCAAGCAATCCAACGACGACGCAGAACGAGCAAGCCGCCGAACACCGTAAAGATGACAAAGCAGAAATGCAGAACCAACACTGCGTCGGCTAAAAGGCGATAAATCATTTTAAAAAAACCTGTTCGGAAGAATTTTAACAAAAATCAGCCGACAGTCGTTAGAGCATCGGGCGAAATTCGGTTAGAATCGAAAAAACACGGGAGATTACGAAAGATGAAAATTGTTATCGGCGCAGACCACGCGGGTTTTGAGGACAAGGAAAAAATCAAGCGGCAGCTTGACGAAATGGGCGTTGAATATGAAGATGTCGGCACGAATTCGGCGGAATCGGTTGATTATCCGGTTTACGCGCAAAAAGTCGCCGAAAAAGTGGCGAGCGGTGAGGTCGAACGCGGAATTTTAGTTTGCGGTTCGGGCAACGGAATGCAAATCGCCGCCAATAAAGTTCACGGCATCCGCGCCGCGCTCGCGTGGAACGAGGAAACGGCGCGGCTCGCCCGCCAGCACAACGACGCGAATGTTTTAAGCGTTCCGGCGCGGATGATTTCATTTGAAGAAGTTTCCAAAGTTATCAAATCGTTTCTCGAAGCCGACTTTGAAGGCGGACGACACGCCCGCCGGGTTGACGAAATAAGCGATTTGGAAAAGGCTCAATAAGAAAACGCCGACAAAATTTATCGGCGTTTTTTATTTTATTGAGATTTCGTTTTAGTAAATGACCGTCGGCAAACCCGTTCCAACGGCGGCAATACCTGAGCGTCCGAGTCCGGTTGCCAACTCCAAAACTATTTGACCGACACTTTTCTTCGCTTTATCAACTTCGATAATATCGTAAGGCTGAAGCAGAACGTCCTTCTGCTCGCCCTTTTTAATCAAATCATAATTGACGGCGATAATTTCGCGGTCTTTTGAATTGGCTTTTAGCCGATAAATTTTTATATTTTTCGTCTTGGCTTCGCGGCGCACACCGTTGACTTTGCCGATGGCTTCCATCAGCGTCGTGCCGCCTTCCTTCAGATAAATTCCCTGCGGCGCGTTCACTTCGCCCGTAATATAAACCGGCGCGGCTTTGTCAATAATGATTAAATCGCCCGGATAAATTATCGGATTCGCGTCGTCGCGTCCTTCGCGCAGACTGGTCAAACTATAAATCTTCGGGGCGACATCTAAACTGCTGCCTAAACTCGCCGACAAATTATCATCTTCTTTACTTTCGCTGCACATCGGTCTCTGGGTGCGGAAAAGCTGAATTGTGCCGCCAGCTTGGTCGGTTACGCCGCCCGCCAGGGAAAGCATATCGAGCAGCCGGGCTTGACGGCGCAAATCAACCTGCTGCGAGGCGCGGACTTCGCCGAAAATAATCGCGGGCGGACGACTGCGCCGCTGCGTAACGCGAACGCTGATTTGCGGACTTTTCAGATATTTCGCCAAAATTTGCGTCACGTCGGCGCGTAATTCCTTTTCCGTGCGGCATTTTGCCTGAATCGCTTTGTCGAAAAACGGGATTTGCAGTCTGCCGTCCTCATCAACTTCCGAGACGAAATCGAACTGCGTTTCGCCTAAAACCTTGCCGGTTATTTCATCGCCGACACCAACCATATAACCGATGTCGCCGGCGGGCGGAATCGGCGACTGTTGAACGGAAGTTTGCTGTCCGAAAGCAATTTGCGCCAAACTGAATGTCAAGACGCAGCTTAACCAAAATTTTGAATTCATAAAAACCTCTTTCGTAATGTATAATTTCACCAGTTGCCAAGAATAACTTACAATCGCGTTTGATTCAACTTATTATTCCAATAGTTGCTTTTGTAAATCGGATTGTCGGCAAACTCTTGACTGTTTCGGTTTTGGCGGGTAAGTTCAAAGTATAATTTTTATTTTCCGACACGAATGACAAGTTTGCTCAAAAACATCCGCGACCGCGAGCGTCTGTGGTTTCTGCGCCGACCGTTTCAACTGGCGGCGGACATCGCCGTTTTAAGCGGCGCGTTTTTTTTGGCGTATCTGTTTCGCTTTGAGTTCGAGCTTAGCGAATACTATCTGGACAACGCTCTCACTCAGTTGCCGTTCGTTGTTTTCATCCAATTCGCCGCGCTGTTTCTGGTCGGCGCGTATTCGATTATCTGGCGTTACGTCAGTCTCGAAGACATCAAAGCCTTTCTGAAAGCGGCTCTCATCTCCGGCGTTATTTTAATTTTAATCCGCTTGCTGGTTTCCAACGAGCAGTTTTCGCGTTGGCAAGTTCCGCTTTCGATTATTTTATTTGACACGGGTTTGGCGTTCGGCGGACTTTTAGCTCTGCGGATTTTGCGTCGCTTCGCCTATGAAGTTTCCGAAAAGCGCACGTTTCGATTGACCAAACGCCGCGTTAAACCGAAAATGACGCTCTTCGTCGGCGCGGGACGAGTCGGCGCGTTGGCGGTCAGAGACGTTCTGGGACGCGCCGATGCCGAACTCGATGTCAAAGGATTTATTGACGACGACCGTCGTAAAAAAGGCGGCAGCGTCAGCGGCGTGAAAGTTTTAGGGACGACCGACGATTTGGCGCGATTGGTCGGCGAATTAAATATCGAACAAGTCGTCATCGCCGTTGATCAGGCGCAGGGCAAAGACATTCGCCGCATTATAGACATCTGCCGCGAAATCCCTGTCAAAACCCAAATCGTGCCGAGTTTGCACGAAATTATTCACGGGCGCGTCCAAATCAGCCGCATCCGCGACGTGCAAATCGAAGACCTTTTGGGACGCGAAACCGTCCAACTCGACGACGAGAATCTGCACGAATTTTTGACGGATAAAGTCGTGATGGTAACGGGCGCGGGCGGCTCAATCGGTTCGGAACTCGTTCGCCAAATCACCGAATTCAACCCGAAACTTCTGCTTCTGGTCGAAAGAACCGAATTCGCTTTATTTCAAATCGAACGCGAACTCGCCAAAAACTTTTTGAAAACAAATTTTCTGCCGCTCATCGCCGACATCAGCGACGAACCGCGAATGCGCGAGATTTTCGCCGAATACAAACCGGCGGTCGTTTTTCACGCCGCCGCTCACAAGCACGTTCCTTTAATGGAAACCAATCCGACCGAAGCGATAAAAAATAATGTTTTGGCAACCAAGTTAATCGGCGAACTCGCGGGCAAATCCGGCGTTAAGGATTTCGTTTTAATCTCGACCGACAAAGCCGTCAATCCGACTTCCGTGATGGGCGCGTCGAAGCGCGTCGCGGAAATCGTGCTACAAAATTTGAATCGAATTTACCCGACCAATTACGTCGCCGTCCGCTTCGGCAACGTCCTCGGTTCAGCCGGTTCGGTCGTCCCGATTTTCCGCGAACAAATCTTGAAAGGCGAAGCGATCACCGTTACCGACCCGGAAATGACGCGCTATTTTATGACGATTCCCGAAGCCTCCGCGCTGGTTTTGCAGGCGGGCGCACTCGGCACGGGCGGCGAGATTTTCATTCTCGATATGGGCAAACCCGTTAAAATTCTCGCGCTCGCCGAAGATATGATTCGACTTTCCGGCTTGCAGCCTTACGAAGACATTGACATCGTTTTCACCGGCGTTCGCCAAGGCGAAAAGTTGTTTGAAGAATTGGAAATCACCGGCGAAAGCCTTTTGAAAACGACGCATCCGAAAATTTTTATCGGGAAAATCGCCGCGTATTCGAGCGAAGATGTCGCCGCCATCGTCAGCAGCTTCCGCCAAGCCGTCGAGGAAAACAACACGGATAAAATTCGCCGTCTTTTCAATCATTTTCTGCCCGAAGCGAAAATTACCGAAGACAAAAAAGAATCGTTCGCCGCCACAGCCGCGTCATCTGAAAATTTAATCAGTTCCAGAACTTCGGCAATCGAAACTTAAAGTCCAATTAGATTTTAGCTGCTTTATTTGAATTTATTTTTTATTCTCACAGCGCGTTCCAAACCATCAACATTTTCCAAAATCTTTAATCGCAAATCCTTATCGAGATTCGGATTGTCCGCCAGAAATTTATTGACAATCGCTAATGCTTTTTCATCTTTCTGCCCGCCGATAAACGCCGCGAGCCAGCCGTTGACGAAAAAGATTTTGCGGCTGCGCTTTAAATTCGGCAATTCGGCTAATGCTTTTTCGAGATACGGCAAAGTCAATTCGGAATGTCGCGCCGCATTAGACGGCACGAACGCCGATTCAATCCAGCTTTCGCTTAATTCTTTGTTGCCGACAAAATCCGTCCAGAATTTCGCTTTGTTTTCCGCCGTTCCGATTCCCGCTTTCGCCGCGTAAGCGTAGCGTTTGGCTTCGTCGGTAGTTTCTGTTTTTTCAAGTTCGGCTAAAAGGCTCGGCGCATCTTTGTCGCCCAAAACTAAAAGTTTCGTTACGATGTCGAATCGGTCTTTGGTTTTCAATTTCAAATCTTTAATCTGAAATTTGCCGCTCAAAATATCCTTCAAAATCTTCCGGGCGTTCTCACCGGAAGCAACATTCAGAAACGCCCGATAAAATGTAATCCGCTGTCCGAGCGTCGGCGCGTTCTGTATTTTATCAATCAAAATCGCTTCGAGTTTCGCGGCGAGTTCCTTCTTGTCAGAACCGTCTGCGGTAGCAGATGGTTGAATTTGATTAGTTGAAACACTCGGATTTATTTTTACGTTTCGAGGCAACGACGTTAAACCGCCCGCTACCGCAGACGGTTCTGACAGATAATAATTCATCGCGGTCGAAACGCGACTGAGCAGAGTTTGAATCGTGCTTTCGTCCGTTTCAATGTTGATATTTTTGATGACGAGTTCGACGTAATCACGCGGGGCGAGTTCCGTTTCGCGCACACTGTCCCACAAACTTCCCCACATCATCGTGCGGAGAAAATCGCCTTTTTCGTTTTGGATATTTGCGAGAACGTAGGCGCGGCTTTTCTCGTCAAGCAGAAAGATGCCGTAGCCGTAATCTTGGTAGTTTGGGAAAATGAACGTAGCTTTCGGCGACATTCCAATTGTTCGATTAAAACTATTTAGCAAAACCGTTTCGATTCCAACAACATCTTTGTATTCAGGATTCGGATTTTTCTCAAAAGTATAAATCTTGAACTTTTGAATCCATTTTGAATTTTCGTTAAGCGCGTCTTTCTGTAAAATTGAATTACCTTCTAATTTTATAATCGGCACGCCGCGTTGTTTTATCCAGCCGTTCGCCCAATCGAGTAATTCTCTAACTCCTCGCAGTTGTTCTGGGCTTATTTCGCCGCCCGATTCAGGAAGATTATATTTGGCGCGGGCGAAATCAGAAACCAAATCTTCCCAACGTCCATTGCCAAATTCGTGTTTCTTCAAAAATGCGCGGACTGCGGTTTGAAATTTATCTTCGCCCAGATAAAACTCGGCTTGGCGCAGAAACGACGGGGCTTTGCGATAGACGATGTTGCCGTAAGCCGATTTTGCCGCCGAGAGGTTCGGGATTTCCTGATAAATCGGCGTTGTCCCGCGCGTCGAAT
>JAJAYR010000340.1 GCA_026786155.1 Pyrinomonadaceae bacterium | reverse complement strand
TGCACCGGGTCAGAAACCGTTTCGTCAAATTCCCGTTTTAAAAACGTAATTTTCCCTTTTCCGTTTTCGTCGTGTTCGATGTAAATTTTGGAAACGGTAAATTTCGGCTGCTCGAATTCGTAGAAATAAACCGACTTATTTTCTTTGGCGGCGTTCGCCGGACGCGCGTTGGTTTTCGCGGTTTCGCCCGTCTGTTCGCCCGGTTGAGTTTCCACTTCGGGACGGGTGTTTTTCTTAACTTCAACCGTCGCTGCCGAAACGGGATTGGTCTGTGCCGACGCGGTTTTTTTGACGGTTTTCCTTTTCGTCGGTTTCCGCTTGGTTTGTGCCGAAAGAGAAATCGTCAAAGCCAGCATTAAACCTAAATTGATAAAAACACTTTTTGTAATTTTTTTCTTAAACATTCTGATTTTTGATAATTTTACTTGCCTTGCAGCCAAACACGAAAACTTTTCAGCGCGAAGGTTTGCCCTTTCGCGCGGCTCATCGCCAGAAATTCGGCTAAATTTTCCGCCGCCAAATGCGGCAAAGCGCGGCTGTGAGAAATTTGCCGGTAATTTTCCGCTTCGAGTTCGTAAAACGAAACTCGTCTGCCGTCGTAAATCCAAATTTCGGGAACTTGCAGCGCGGCGTAAATCGGAAATTTATCGAGCGATTCGGTTGTTACATCAATCTCGACCGCGATGTCCGGCATCGGATATTCTTTTGAAGAAAACTTTTTGCCAATTATTCCTTCCGCACTTTGAATGTAATAACACTCATCCGGCTCGACACCTTTTTCCAAAAACCGGCGACGAAAAGTTGTCGAACGCGCTCCGACAAGTTCCAAATCAAATACATCGCAATAAGCGCGAACAAAATCGTGAAATGAAAAACTATAATACTCGTGTTCATAAGTCGGCGGCATAATCTCTAACTTTCCTCCGTCGTAGGCGAGCCGCCAACCGGCGCGTGTTTCAAAATCCCGCAAAAAATTTTCATATTCGTCCCACGAGATATTATTTAGCAAAACCGTTTTGCCGCTGCCAGCGAGAAAATCAATCGCCGTAAAATTATCCAACACAAAATTTTCCGCTGCTGTTGCGCTCATTTTATTTCCTCCTGCAATCACTCAAATCTGACTGAAACGACTTTTGAAACACCGGCTTCCTGCATCGTTACGCCGTATAAAGCCTTTGCCGCTTCCATCGTTCGCTTGTTGTGCGTGATAACGATAAACTGCGTCTTTTCAGACATTTCGGCGATTTTATCAACGAAGCGTCCGACGTTTGCATCATCCAGCGGCGCGTCAACTTCGTCCAAAAGACAAAACGGCGCGGGACGATATTGAAAAATCGCCATCACCAAAGCAATCGCCGTCATCGCTTTTTCGCCGCCCGATAAAAGCAAAATGCTTTGCAGACGTTTACCCGGCGGCTGGGCGACAATTTCAATTCCCGCTTCCAGCACGTCTTCGGCTTCGAGCAAAGTCATTTCGCCGCGACCGCCGCCGAAAAGTTCTTGAAAAAACTCGATAAAGTGGCGATTGATGGCGTGAAACGCTGCTTTAAATTTCTCGCGCGAACGCTGTTTAATTTCCTTCAAGGCTTCTTCCGCCGCCGCGATGCCGTCAATAATATCTTTGCGCTGCGCGGTCAAAAACGTCAAACGCTCTTCAGTTTCCGCCAACTCTTCGAGCGCGAGCATATTAATTGCGCCGAAATTTTCGATTTTTTCGCGCAAATCTTCGAGCTTTTCGCGCGACGTTTCCAAATCGAAATCTTCCGCCAATTCTTCGCTTTCGACGAGTTCAATCAAAGACAAATTCAATTCCTGAACCGTTTTTTCGTTCAGATTTTTCAACCGCGTAACGGCTTCCGCCTGTCTGATTTCAATCGCGGCGCGTTCGTTGCGGGCTTCGGCGGATTTTTTATTAAAGTCAGCGAGTTCCGCCGACAACGTATCAGCCGTTTCACGCGCCATTTTGAGATGCGCCGTCGCTTCGCCGAGTTCGTTTTGCTCGCCGGTTTGTTCGGCTTCGGCGCGGCTGGTTTTTTGTTCAATTTCGGCGATTGATTTTTCCAAATCCCGCGCCTTATTTTCGGTTTCCGAGACTTCTAAATTTTGTCTTGCCAGTCTCGATTCGAGTTCCGTCTGTTCGTTTTCGATTCGTTTTAAAGCCGTCTGCGCCGACCTTCGACGTTCGCCGGAAGTCGCCGCCAAAGTTCTTTTTTCATTTAAAATGACGTTTTCCGCGCTTAATTTGTTTCGCGCGTCGTTTAGATTTCCGGCAATTTCCGTCAAATTTTTGTTTGCCGCATTCCGCGCTTTTTCGACTTTTTCGGCATTGGCGATGGCTTCGGCGCGGCGCGTTTCGACTTCCGCAAGTTCCGCGTCAATTTGCTTGACTTCTTCACCGACGACTCTTTTATGTCGTTCGGCGCGTTCGATTTCCTGCGCCAGCGATTTCGTTTGAACTTCGACGGCTAAAATTTCGCGCTCGAATTTGACGATAAACGATTGCAAATCAACGAGTTTATTTTCTTTCTCGGCGAGAATTTCACGCGATTTTTCAAATTCTTTTTCCGCCTTCCCGACTTCGCCGCTCAACTTTTCAATCGCTTTTTCCAATTCGCGCAATTCGCGTTTGAACGCCAGCAGCGACGTATTTTTCTCGTTGGCGTTAGCTTTTCCGCCGACGAAAAGTTTTCCGCCGACATTTAAATCGCCTTCAAAATTAACGAAAATTTCATCAGTTTTAGCATTTGATTCCTCAAAATCTTCCGTCAAATTCGCCGCCATTTCACGCGGAAAAACTTTTTCGAGAAGTTCGGCGAAATCAACGGAAACGCCGAGAAAATCTTTGATTGCCGGTTTTTGGTTTTTGGTCTGTAGTTTTTGGTCTTTTATTTCCCGACTCTCAACTCTCAACTCTCGACTCTCAACCAATATCGAAATGCGTCCGAGATTGTTTTCATTCAAATACCGAATCGTTTTCCGCGCGTCGGCTTCGGATTCGACTAAAACTGTTTGCAGAAAATTGCCGAAAAGATTTTCGACGGCTTTTTCCGCCCGTTCGTCAACGCTCAATTTGTCCGCCAGCGTTCCGCGAAATTTCACGCCGATTTTCGTTTGTTCGGCGAAAAGTTTCTGCACGGTCGGCGCGTAAATCGTTTTGCGTTCTTCGAGTTCCCGCAAAGTTTCGAGCCGGTTTTTTTTGCGCGAAAATTCATTGCGTAAATCTTTCAAAGCATTTTCGCTCGACTGCAAATTCGCCCGCGCCGCTTTCGCTTCGTCGGCAATCGTCTGTTTTTCGTGGTGAAATTTCTCCGCTTTGGCGCGTTCCGTTTCCAATTTTTTTGTCAGTTTTTCGTGTTCCGCACGGTGTTCGGCAAAAGTTCCGGCGGCGCGTTCGGCTTCGCGGCGCAAACCGGTCGCACGTTCGGTTAAGCGTTCAATGGAATTTTCCAACTGCCGCTCGATGTTTGTTAATTTCTCGAACGCCGTCGTGTGCTGCGCGACTTCGGCGCGAACAGTTTCAAGTTCGGTTTCGATTTTTTTGAGTTGCGCCGCTTTCGTTTGATATTGGCTTTCGGCTGTTTGCAAAGCAAGTTCGGATTTTTCAGCTTCGGCGCGTTCTTTTTGTTCGTCTTTTTTTAATCGTTCGAGTTCCGTCGAAAGTAATTTGAATCGTTGTTCGCTTCCTGAAATTTCGCCTTTCAGCGCGGCGGAACGCTGCCGGAGATTGGCGATTTGCTCGGCTTTATATTGTTTTTCGCGGAAATTTCTATCTCGCGTCAAAGCATTTTCCGAATGGCGGGCGCGAATTTCCGCCAAATTTTCTTCGGCTTTTCGCGCATTCGTCGTGGCTTGGCGCACCGCGTCATCTTTTTCGGCGACTTCCCAAAAAACGCCGCGCTCGATTTTTTCAGCTTCCTTTAATTTAGCTTCCAAATTTTCAACCGATTCGGATAAAAACTTGCCTTCGGCGGAAAAAGTTTGGCGAATCGTTTGCCGAAAATCTTCGCGCAGAGTTTTATAGCGGCGCGTTTTCACGGCTTGGCGGCGCAGCGAATTGGCTTGCTTATCAATTTCTTCGACAATATCGGAAATTCTTCGCAGATTCGTCTTCGCCGATTCGAGCCGCGTTTCGGCGGCGCGTTGGCGCGTGCGGAATTTGGAAATTCCCGCCGCTTCTTCGATTAAACCGCGCCGGTTCGAAGGTTTTGCCGACAAAATTTGTCCGATACGACCTTGTTCAATCAGCGCGTAATGCGAACCGCTCAACCCTGTTCCCGCGAATAAATCCTGAATGTCGCGCAGACGACAGGTTTTGCCGTTCAAAAGATATTCGCTTTCGCCCGACAAATAAAGTCTTCGCGTAACGGAAACCGCTTCGTCCGGCGCAAAATCGAGCGCAAACGCCCGCGCCCGCCAGTGCCGTTTCGTTTTAATTTTCGTCTGAACCGTTTGAATCGAACCGACTTGCGCGGCTTGAACTTTTTCGACTTCAATTTCGGCGGCGTGAAAGCCGTTCGACTGACTGCTATCTGCCGACTGCCAACCGCCGACTGCCGACTGTTCCTCAAGCGCGTCCAAATCAATCGCCTTTTCGTCAAGATTGCTTAGACTTTCGTCAATGTCTTCGAGTTCCGATTCTTCGGAAACAATCTCGGATTCATCGCGGACGAGATGCAGCACGACTTCCGCCATTCCCGAAGCCTTGCGCTTGCTCGTGCCTTGAAAAACGACATCCTTCATTTCCTCGCCGCGCAGCGATTTGGCTTTCTGCTCGCCCAAAACCCACGCGATGGCATCGGAAACATTAGATTTCCCGCAGCCGTTCGGACCGACAACCGCCGTAATGCCGCTGCCGGTAAAAACAACTTCCGTGTAATCGGCAAAAGATTTAAAACCTGTAATTTCGAGACGTTGGAGTTTGAACATCGTATAGTGCAGCGGGAGAAGTTTCGCACTATATTTTGTTGTTTCGGAAGGTTTAAGTCAAATCTGGTAGTTGTCCTTAGTTCTTAGTCCTTTGTCATTTGTTAATTGAAACTATGTTTTCACCTTCGATTCAACTGATGAAGGGCAAAGGACTAAGAACTAAGGACTAAAGACTAAAAGTCTTCTTCGTTCAACTTCCGCAAGCCTTGTTTTTCGGCGCGTTCGTTGTCGAGCGCGGTCAAAACGTCGAGGAGAAAATTCGTGTTGCTGGAGACGGCGATGACGACGGCGAATTCGGTTTCGGTCGTCGAAAATTCAAAAGTTCCGCTGCTGATTTCGATGATTTCCCGAAAAGCCGCCGTGCCGTTGTGTCCGTTCGCGTCGGCATCAACGATTTTGCCTTCGTTAAAGGAAACGCTCGCTAAATGCAAATCCGATTTAACCACCAGCAAGCCGGTCATCCGCGAATTTTCAATCACCTGCACGGCATCGAAAATACTGACGAAGGCGAGATTGCCCGCGAAAGTTACGTCGGTGCGGATTTTCTGCGGCGTTTTATCGCGGTTGGCGGCAAAGTCCGGTCGGCGGGCGCGGCGAATCGCTTCGAGTCCGGGCGCAACCGATATTCGCGGGTCTAATAATTTCGCCTCCTGAAGCCGGTCATACGCCAAATCAAAATCTTCGCGCCCGATGTAAAGATTAACCAATGCCAGACATTGCTTAGCGGCTTCGTCCAAATTTTTCTGCGAAATACAAATCTCGCGCATCTTTTCGCGCAGAGCAATCGAACGCGGGCTGCGCTCCATACATTCCCGAAGCAGGGAAAACGCCTTTTCCGGCGAACGATATTTGACGAACAAATCAGCATCAAGCAAAACTGATTCGATTGAGCCTTCCGTGAACGGCGCGGGGACGGATTGAGTTAAAACTTCATTCATAAAACTGGGGCGGAACAAAATTGTTCAACATTTAAAAATTACCACAAATGATTGGCGTTCGTCATTAAAATTTTGATAGTGTTTCAAATTTTATACTCGATAGATTTTCCAGTTAAATTTAATTCGGAATAGATGAGAGATGAGAGATAATAGCTGAGAGATAAAACCGGGAAACAATCTATCAGTCATCATCTCTCATCTATTCCGAATCGTTTTCTCATCAGCATAATTTGTGAAACACCACCAAAATTTAAGGGCAAAAAAGGCGAAACTGCATTTTGACAAAATGCAGTTTCGCCGCGAGCGTTGATTTGTCATCGGATTTTAGAACTCGAATCTCATTCCGAGACGTATCTGACGCGGGCGGTAAGTTCGGGTCGGAGCCAGAAAAATGTTTTTGGCATTTCTCTGCGTGATCGCGTTTGACGAATTCAAGCCGTCGAAGTTAATGAAATTCGAGCCGAAGCCGAAGACCGTCATATTCAAAATGTTGCCGAATTCGATTGACGGGCGAACGACGAATCTTTCGCCGAATTTGACCGGACGACTGAGGTTCAAATCGAAAATATAATAGCGCGGACCGATTCCGGCGTTGCGCGGCAAATTTCCGGGACTGCCGATGGTCGGCTGCGTGAACCGACTTGCCAGTTCGGTCGGAAAAGCCGAGCCGAATCGTTGGAATTTAATATCGCTCAAGTCTCCGCTGAAATTCGGGCGGTCGTTGCCGACGTCATCGAGATTGCGGTCGTTGCCGCCAACGGAAATGTTAAAAGGCGCACTCGAACCGAATCGGAAAAGCGGCGACAGGCGCAGTTTTCCCATCCAGTTCGGCGTGTCGAAAGTTCCCGAAAATGCGACGCGGTGGCGGCGGTCGAGCAGACTGCGCGAGTATTCGCTGCTGAAATCTCCGGCGACTTGCGCCGACGAAGTGTTGACGATGCCGTCATCTTTCAAACTCGACAGCGTGTAGGCGAAACGCATCGAACCGCCGAAGCCGTAGCCGAATTTGCGATTGCGGCTTCTCAACTCCAGCGTCAAACCTTTGTAATTGCTGTTGCCGATTGAAGCGACTCGTTCATATTGTCCCAAAATTCCCTGCGCGAGAAATTCCGGCGGACGCAAATTTTGAATGGCGGCTAAAGCGCGGCAAATCGGCGAGTTGGTCGGCGCGTTAATCGGGTCAACCGCCGTATCACAATCCGAACGATTTTGCGATGAATTAAGACTGACGGTGCAAATTTGTGTGCTGCTCGTGCAGGCTCCGCCGGTCAGACCGATTAAACCGACATCATCGGTCGGCGAACCGGGAATGAAACGGGAAATGCCGGTCGTAATTCCCATCAAATAATCGGTAAAAGTTATCTTTCCGTCGCCGTTTCTGTCGGGTGTTCCGGCTGGCAAAACCGGCGCGTTGGCATTATATTCGCGCCACAAGCGAATGGTTTTGTTCAGCGTAAAATTTGCTTCAAAAGCGATGCCCTTGAAAATTTCGCGCTCGAAGCCGACGTTGAATTGATAGCTTTCGGGAATTTTCAGATTCGGGTCTAAATCACGAAAACCGCCGCGCCGCGCCAAATCTCTGACGCTTCTGGTTGCCGTCGCACTAATGGGAATTTGCGTGTCCAGCGTCAACGGATTCGGGAATTGACTATTGAGAAACGGGCGAATAAAAGCAACAGTTGCGGTCGGAAAATTTCTCGAATCAAAGCGTAATTCATTTGCTCCGGCGGTAAAATCGTCAACCGTGCGAAGCAGAACGCGGTTGTAAAAAATTCCGCCGCCGACTCGAATGACGGTTTTGTTGCCGGGAAACGGATTCCACGCGACCGAAGCCCGCGGACCGAAATTGTTGTTGTCTTTGATCACCGATTCTCTTTCGTAACGCAGCCCGTAACTGAAAGTTATATTCGGACGAACGCGCCATTCATCTTGAAAAAACACGCCGAGATAATTGTTTTTAAGTTCCGATTCGGTATTGAAATTTTGCTGAAAACTCGTTACTGAATTTTGATTGAAAAAGGTAAAACTGGAGAAGCGAAATGTTCCGGTTACGTCGAAGCGGTCAATGAATTCGGTTCTGACATTCTGATAATCGCCGCCGAATCGCAGACTGTGATTACCGGCGACGTGCGTTAGAGTTTCCTGAAACTGAAAGCGTTTTTCCTTGCGGTCGCTCGAACCGGAAGTTGACGCGCCGAAAATTTGGCTGGCTGAGAAAGGTTCGTCCGGCGGCGTGAATCCGCCGACAATCAGCACCGGAGCTTGTGCGCCGCCGGTCGGTGTCGCCGTCGGGCGCAGCGTCGAGTATTGAAAACGAAACTGGTTGACCGTTTTCGCGCTGGCGACGAAATTATGCGTCGCGTTAAATCCGTCCGAATTACGAACGCGCCCGATTAAGGCATCGGCTAAACGATTGGTTCCGCTGAACTGCCGCAAATCGTTCGAGCGTCCGAGTTGGTAGCCGAAGGTAAAATTGTTTTTGTCGCTCAAATTCCAGTCAACGCGCGTCGAAAAAATGTGCTTTTTGGAAGGCGTGTCAACCGGCTGAATATACGGGGCGAGAAAAATAGCTGTTATCGGCACTGGCGGAATTGTGGTTGTGCTGCCGACACACGGGGAAATTCCGCTGGCAAGCGGCAGACGCTCGCAAATCCTCCGTTCCGGGTTAGTCGGCGCGGGCAAATTAAAGCGTGAGCCATTCGTTACCGGCACGAAAACATCAATAATCGTATCTTCCTGAATTTTGTCGTATTCGTAAGCTGTAAAAAAGAACAATTTATCTTTGACAATCGGACCGCTGAAAGTAACTCCGGGGTCGTAATTTCTGAAGGGCGCACGCGCAATGCCGCGCCGGTTATTATTCCAGGTGTTGGCGTTCAGATTGTCGTCGCGGAAAAAGAAAAACGCGCGTCCGCGAAAGCGGTTGCTGCCCGCGCGGGTGCGAAGATTGACGCGCCCGCCGGAAGCGCGTCCGTATTCGGCGGAAAATTGGTTGGTGATAACCTGCACTTCGGAGATTGATTCAATCGAAGGCTGAAATCGAAAACCCGCCGAACGGTCGTCGTTGTTATCGAGTCCGTCAATCGTGATGTTGTTGGAATACGCCGCGCCGCCGGAGAGCGCGAAAGTTCCGGCTTCTTCGGGTGTGCTGCCCTGCGCGAAGCTGCCGCGCGTGCCGCGGTCGCCCGACAAATCGCGGGTCGAAAGCGGTTCTTCCGTGACGCCGCCGAGCGTGAAAACCAAATCATACGGGTCGCGCGTGTTGTTCGGAAGTTCTTCGATTTCGCGTTCCGTAACCGTTCCGCCAACCACCGTTCGCGTCGTGTCAACGACCGGAGCGTCATCGCCGCCGATTTCGACGGTTTGTTCGACGAGAACATCGCCGGGCGCGAGTGAAAAGTCGAGTTGGACGTTTTGCCCGGCAATCGTTTCGAGATTGGTATTTTCTTTCGTTCCGAAACCGCTTGACGAAGCGCGGATTTTATATAAACCGGGCTTCAGTCCGACGATGCGGTAACGACCTTCACCGTCGGCGGTAACTGTTCGCTCGACGTTAGTCGTAACCAGCGTTGCCGTAACTGATGCGCCGACAATCGGCGCGTTATTCGAGTCGGCGACTTTTCCGCTAATCGTTACATTATCGAGGTCTTGGGCAATTCCGACCGTCGCCGAAGCGAACATCAATGCACAAACAAACATTATGACCGGCGCGAGCCTTCCAAATTTACCACTCATTATATTCTCCAGAAAATTATGTTGGGGATTCTTTTTGAACGGAGTATTCTCACCTAAAACAAGTTTGATGTAAAGATGAAACAGGCGATTCGGGAATAAAAAGTTGTAAATTTATTATTCTCACGTCAATTCGAGATAAAAGATAATCGCCACAAAAAGGCACAGAAAACACAAAAAAGAAATTTTTAATTCTCCCTTTTGCGATTTTTGTGCCTTTTTGTGGCGATTGTTTCTTACCTTTGGCTTATCCTGCGCTGATGTTATTCGTCGTTCGCTTTTCGGCTCATTCGGGTAACGGTCAGCCGCGAAATTGGAATCAGGGCTTCGGATTCGGCGAACAAATCGTTTTTGTTGGAAAACTCGTCGGCGTGAGTGCGGAGATATTCATAAAATCGTTCAAACTCGCTTTGCATAGTATCTATTTTTTCGCGCATATTGAGAATAATTTCCACGCCCGCGAGATTAACGCCTAAATCGCGCGTCAGCGACAAAATTACTTCCAAACGCTCGATGTCCGCGTCTTCGTAAAGGCGCGTGTTGCCATCCGAACGCGAAGGTTTCAGCAAGCCTTCGCGCTCGTATAAACGTAAAGTCTGCGGGTGAATCTCGAACAATTCCGCGACTGCGCTGATGGTGTAAGTTTTAACTTTCCTTTTCATTTTCTTAACTTCAATAAAAACTTGTTCAAAAAGTTCCCGTCCGGCTGCTGCGACAAAAGATACGTTCCCCAAACAATCGCCGTCGCCGAAGAAATCGCCGACCAGAAAAGGTATCGAAATTCGGTCGAAGGCGTAGTCGGAAAATATGCCAGCGCGAATAATAAACCGCTTGCCGAAAGAACGAAAACGATTTCCCAATCCGCCCGTAATTTATTTTTCAACGCCTGATATAAAAAGAACGCGCTCAACGAAAGCCAGACGAAACCGCGAAAAGCGAAGGTTTGCATTACGGGACGACGAAAAAGACTGAAGTATTCGGTCAAAACTTTTCCGGCAAAATTTTCTTGTCCGCGAAACTCCGGCGGACTGCTCGCAAAACCGATGTCCCAATACGGGCGCGTAACCGAATAACCCAAACCGACTAGCTGAGCGAAAACTTTGCCTCGATGCGACAGATAATTTAAAGGATGCGCCGCCACGCTTTCAAACCATTTACTTCGCAAAGCCGAAATTTCTTCCGCGTTGACGGTCAGCGGCAGCACCGGCAAATCGCCTCGATGGGGCGCGTCGGCGTATATCAAATCGTTGACCGAAATAATGTTATATCGAGATTTCACGATTTCTAATGAAAAGTTTTCGTATTTCAAAACGTATTCGGGAAATAACGCTTCGCCTCTGGCGGCGGAAATCGCCGCCAAATCATACAAAAAAATTTGCTGCGCCGGATAAACCGTCCGTTCGTCGGTGATTTTATGAGAGACTAAATAACCCGCCGCCGACAGCGCGAAGAAATATCCGAAACCTATCAAAACCGCCGCGAATTTTCTTTTTTCAAATTCAAATATCCGTGCGGCAACAATGCCGCTCCAAATCGCCAGCGGCAAAACCGCCGGAAAAGCGTTCAGACGAACCGCGTAACCGTAAAACAAAAATACCGGCGAAATCAAAAGCAAACATTTACTTTTCGCCTGGTCCGCCTGATAAACGAGTGCCGCCGTCAGAAACAAACACGCGCCCAAACCGACATCTTTCCAAACGGTCGTCAGTTGCGAAAGTATCTGCGGCAGCAAACCCAGTAAAATTAGTGCCGTCGCCAACCCGAAGGATTTTCCCCGCGTCGTCCGCCAAAAAATCGCCGCCGCCGTCCAGAATACGAGATTCTGCAAAACGAACATCAACGCGGGTCCGGCGACGAGGCGGTCGAGTTTTCCCCACAGATAAGACATC
>JAJAYR010000339.1 GCA_026786155.1 Pyrinomonadaceae bacterium | reverse complement strand
TCAAACTCCGCGAAAAAATTCGTCTGTCCCAAAATCAGCGGCACGTCTTCCGCTTTCGTCCAGCCGAATGCCAAATTAACTGCCGGAAAACCGGTGACTTCGGCGACCAATAATAATGCTTTGGCTTATAGCTTGCCAAGTTTCCGCCTAACTCGAAATCTATTGTTTGCTGTTCCCAAACCGCGCCGAGTTCAAGCCCGATTCGATACGGCAAAACATTGACGCTCGCGCCGCTGTCAACCAGACCTGAAACGTCAACGGAAATTCCGTTGCGACTCAATGTGAGCGGTAAATAAGGCGCGAAATCCGCCGGACGGTTCGCGCCGTTGACGGCAAGATACGAAAACCTGCGCGGTTCAGCCATTCGCTTTATGTTCCTCTAATAATTGATTTAATTTCGCGGCGGCATCGAATGAATCGTAGGGCGACCAAATTTCGTAAGTTCGTCCGCTTTCCAGTAGATTATTCAATTCGGTTTCTTCCGCCGCCGCAGTAGTTTCTTCCGCCGCGATTTCGTCAATTAAAATATGCACGACACGCAGTTTTTCAGTGCGGCTGAGTTGTTTTAGATTTGGCAAAACTTCAGTTAAAGTCATTTTCTTTCCTCCGAAACGTCAAAGATAAATTGATTTTAACTCATCTTTGACGTTTCGTTTGCGCTAAATTAATTTCTCAAAGGCTTGCCCGTTTTCAGCATCGCCGCAATTCGTTCCTGCGTTTTGCGAGTTCCGCACAATGAAAGAAACGCCTCACGTTCCAAATCGAGCAAATGCTGTTCGGAAACGAAAGCCGAATGATTGAAATCGCCGCCGCTCATAATTTTGGCGAGTTTCGTGCCGATAAGATGGTCGTGTTCCGAAATAAAACCGCCGCTTTTCATCATATGCAGCGCGAGTTTGATAGCGGCTTGCGCCTGCTCGCCCATCACGAAAATATCGGTGCGCTCGACGGGCTGCACGTAGCCGGTCGCCGCCAAAGCGAGAACGTCGGCTTTCGCGTCGGCGATCAGGCGGTCGCCGTTCATCGAAATCGCGTCCGAATCGCGCAGGATTCCGAACGAACGCGCTTCCTGCGCCGAAGTCGCCACTTTGCCCGTCGCAATCGTTTCAAAAGTCTTTTTCAAAAACGCGAGCGGGTCGGCATCCGGCGTGGCTTTCGCTTTGTCCATCGCCCGCATCGTCAATTCTTTCGTGCCGCAACCGGCTGGAATAAGTCCGACTCCGACTTCGACTAAGCCGATGTAAGTTTCGCCCGCCGCGCGGGTTTTGTTGCCGTGCATCGCAATTTCACAGCCGCCGCCCAAAGTTAAACCGTAAGGCGCGGTGACGACCGGCTTTGACGAATAACGCAGACGCATCACGGCTTTTTGCAGTTGGCGAATACCCAATTCGATGTCGTCCCATTCTTCTTCCTGCGCCGCGAGCAGAATCATCATAATATTCGCGCCCGCCGAAAAATTGCCGCCCTGATTGCCGATGACGAGTCCGACGTGATTTTTTTCCGCCTCATCAACCGCGTATTTCAACATCGAAATCGTGTCGCCGCCGAGCGAGTTCATTTTTGAATGAAACTCCAAACACGCCACGCCGTCGCCGATGTCAATCAAACTCGCGGCGGAATTCGATTTGATAACGCCGGTGCGGTCTTTGACCGATTTCAAAACAATCACGCCTTCTTTGTCGGCAATCGTTTTGTAACCGCCGTTCACCAAATCGTAAAAAGATTTCGTGCCGTTTTCGTATTTATAAAAAGTTTCCGCGCCCGAATCGAGCATTTTCTGGACGTTGGCGGGAATCGCTTGATTTTCGGCTTTCATTCGCTCGACCGATTCACGAACGCCAATCGCGTCCCAAGTTTCAAACACGCCGATTTCCCAGCCGAAACCCCACTTTATCGCGTTGTCAATTTCGACAATCGTGTCGGCGATTTCGGGAATCCGGTTCGCCGCGTAACGCGCAATTCGGGAAGTCGTTTTCCAAAGAAATTCGCCGACATTATCTTTGCCCCAAACGAGAGTTTTGACGCGCTTCGGCAAATCTTCGATGGATTTTGCTGCGTCAATCGAAGCGAATTTGGTTTTGACCTGTGGTTTGTAATCGTAAGTATTCAAATCTAATTCTAAAATCTCGCGCTTGCCGTCCGCGCCTTTCGATTTTTTGAAAAATCCGCCGTTCGATTTGTCGCCCAAAATTTTCTTTTCCATCAAAGTCTTTATCAATTCGGGCGTTTGAAAAACTTCGCGGTCTTCGTCATCGGGAATCGCCGGGTAAAGATTTGAAACGACGTGCGCCGTTACGTCCAAGCCGACTAAATCCGAAGTTCGGAACGTCGCCGATGAAGCGTGTCCGATTGCCTTTCCGGTGATTTGGTCAACTTCGGTCGGCGTTAAATTCATCTCAATCATTTCTTTGATGGTCGCCATCATCGAAAAAACGCCGATGCGGTTGGCGATAAAATTCGGTCTATCCTTCGCCGGAACAACGCCTTTGCCGAGCCTTTGGTCGAGAAATCCAGAAACCGCGCAGGCGATTTCGCCGCTCGTATCTTTCGTCGGAATGACTTCGACGAGTTTCATATAACGCGGTGGATTGAAAAAGTGAACGCCGACGAAATGTTTTTTGAATTCGTCCGAAAAAGGTTCGGCAATTGAGCCAATCGGAATGCCGGAAGTGTTCGACGCGATGACCGCGCCCGGTTTCAT
>JAJAYR010000338.1 GCA_026786155.1 Pyrinomonadaceae bacterium | reverse complement strand
GGTCATTTCTGCGGAAGAAAGCCGTCGCGCCGTGTAATTTTGTAAATTTTGTTTTTTGGGAAGTTTTATTTTAAATGTAACCTGATGAGACTTTTTCAAAATTATTTTTAACGCCAAGACGCGAAGGCGCAAGGGGGCGCAAAATTTTTAAGGTCAAAAAATTTAGGTGCTGTTTCATAATTGATGCTGATGAGAAAAACGATTCGGAACAGATGAGAGATGAGAGATGAAAGATGAGAGATAAAACAGCGCTCAAATCTATCAGTTATAAGCAGGTAAGCAAAAGTTTGGCGGCATTATGAAAAGTTCAGAGTCCAAGCTTTAGTTTGTCTGCTCCGCCGCGCTTCGCTGGCGGAAGACACGCGCGGGGCGTGGACTCTGAACGAAAGCAAAATGCTTCATTACTTTTGCTTGGGTGCTTATGTATTGACAAGTTAAGTTGGCGCGAGAAATGTAACGCCGTTCGTCCCGGCGGCTTGGCGTTAAAAATAATTTTGAAAAAGTCTGATCAGGTTACAAGTAAAATGAAACATCCCAACAAAGAAAAATTACAAAATTACACGGCGCGACGGCTTTCTTCCGCAGAAATGACCGCCGTGATTTTGCATCTGGAAAATTGCGCGGACTGCTTCGACGCCTTGCAAAAACTTTCTCCGTTTTCGGAAAATCAAATTGTTGCGCTTTTATCCGAAAGGGCGGACGAAGTTTTTCATCTCGATTACGACGAACATCTGCGCCCGTTCGTGGACAATGAAGCGGATGACGCGACCCGCGAAATTGTCGCCGGGCATACGCGGGTTTGCGCTGTTTGTGCGTTTCAACTGCGCGAACTGCGCGAGTTCGGCGAGAGTTTGCGGCTTCGTGAAATCGAGAAAAATCTGCATCGCCCGCCGACTTTTCCGGCGAAAATAGGCGAATGGCTACGGCAAATTTCGCAAAATTTTCCTTTGCGAATTGTTCTGCCGCTTTTATTGATGACCGCCGGTGTGGTCGGCAGCGTGTGGTTTTTAAGCGATTCAAAGCGAGGTGAAGTTGAAAAAACGAGCGGTGCTGTCGAACGGAAAAGTGAAAATCAGACGGCGCAAATACTGGAAAATCCGGTTGAAACTAATCAAACGCTCGTCGAAGCGGTCAATCGAGATATTGGCAATCGCCGGAATTTAATCGGAAACTCGACTGATTTAACAAAAACTCAAACGTCCGCCAACCGCGAAAAATCTGCATCTGAAACTGAGATTTTAGATGAACTCGATAATTTGCCGATTGAGTGGCGCGGCGCGATTCAAAAAACTCTGCAATCTCAAAAACTCACCTTTCCGGCGTTTTTACCGGCGATTCGGGAAAATATCAATTTGCGCGGTCAAGCCGACGGAAATTCAAACGCGCTTTATCCGAAAGGTGAAGCGGTGCGCGGCGTTTCGCCGAAATTTCGCTGGCAGCCTTTTGCTGCCCAAAACGAAAAATATGTCGTCGAAATTTTTGACGAGAAGAACGATTCGGTCGCCATCAGTCCGGTTTTGAACGAAACGAGTTGGACACCGAAAACCGTTTTGCGGCGCGGAAAAAATTATAGCTGGCAAGTGCGAAGCGAAAAGCCGAAGGAATCGCAAAATTCCAAAATTTTCGCGGGTAAGTTTAAAGTTTTAGAACAATCGGAAATTGCGGAACTCAATCGAAAATTGCCGAAATCGGCGTTTTTTCGCGGAGTGATTTTCGCCTCCCAAGGACTTCTGACCGAAGCCGAAACAGCCTTCAGAACAGCGATTAAAAACCGGGAAAATGCGGAATTAGCGCGGAAATTACTGCTTCAAATCAAAAATCAAAAGTGAATTAAACGTCAGTTCAAGTTAAGAAGTAATAAGTGCTTCGACAAAATTAGGTAAGACTAAAGACTGGAACGAGAGGCATCGCTGCTTGCTTTGAGCGTCGCTTCGCCGCGAATAAATGCCGCGCGTGGATTGAACGGTCAAAAATGGCGAGAGATTTTTCGCGTTTCACGCTCATTCGCCACAGAGTGAAATCAGGGCGTAACGAAAAAAGTCGAGTTTGTTCAAAAATTAGAGAAAATTTTTATTCTTTTGCCGAAAATAAGTTAGAATAACTGCAAGTTTGTTTTTGAAACTTGGAAGTCAAAAATCTTTCGATAAAAACGAGGAAAAAATGAACGAAAAACATTTTGCCGAAGCACTCGCGCCTTCGGAAAAACGACGGGCAGAACGCAAAAAGTTAATTATCAACGTCAATTTTGAAGGCGGCGACAGCACGGGCATCGCCAACACCCGCGACATCGGCATCGGCGGTTTGTATATGCTGACGGGCGCGAAACTCGAAATCGGAATGCCGCTCTTTATGCGAATGACCGTCGGCGGCGAAGAACTCGGACTCGACGGCGTAGTAACTTATACCGACCCCAACCAAGGTGTCGGCGTTCGCTTTCAGGCGATGTCGGAAAAAAACGCGGAAATTTTGAAAAAGGAACTGCATCTGGAATAATTTCCAATAGTCCTTAGTTCCTAGTCCTTAGCAAATTATTTGTTGCTCGAAATTTCAGCTAAAGATTAACAACGGACAAAGAACGAAGGACAAAGGACTAATGATATGTTTGAACAATACACGCTCGGCATCGAAGAGGAATTTCAGATTGTTGACCCGCAGACGCGCGAGTTAAAATCGCACGTTTCGGAAATTCTCGAAGAAGGCAAATTAATTCTCGGTGAAAAACTGAAACCCGAAATGATTCAGTCAATGATTGAAGTCGGCACGGGCATCTGCCACAACATCCAGGAAGCGCGGGAAGACCTGACCAAACTGCGCTGTATTATTTCCAGTCTGGCGCGGAAGAAAGGAATGGAAATCGTCGCCGCTTCGACGCACCCGTTTTCGCACTGGGGCGACCAGAAAATTTACGACGACGAGCGATATGCTTTTCTCGTCGAAGAACTGCAAATGGTGGCGCGTTCGCTGCTGATTTTCGGCTTGCACGTTCACGTCGGCATCGCCGATAAAGACCGGCAGATTCATTTGATGAACGCCTCGCGCTATTTTTTGCCGCACGTGCTGGCGATGACGACTTCCAGCCCGTTCTGGCTCGGACACAACACGGGACTCAAATCGTATCGCTCGGAAGTTTTCAAAAAATTCCCGCGCACCGACATTCCCGACCATTTCGATTCCGCCGCGTCGTATCAGTCTTACGTTGATTTGCTGGTGAAAATGAACTGTATTGACAACGCCAAAAAGATTTACTGGGACATTCGCCCGCACCCGTTTTTCCCGACGCTCGAATTCCGCATCTGCGACATTCCGACCAAAGTTGACGACACCATCGCCGTCGCCGCTTTGTTTCAGGCGATTGTCTGCAAACTCAACCGGATGATGGATAAAAATTGGGGTTTCCGGCTGTATCGCCGGATGTATATTCAGGAAAACAAATGGCGGGCGATACGTTGGGGCTTGGATGGAAAACTGCTCGATTTGGGCAAACAAAAAGAAGTTCCGACCAGAGATTTAATCCGTGAACTGCTCGATTTTGTGGACGACGTGATTGACGATTTGGATTCGCGCAAGGAAATCGAACACATTCACACGATTCTCGAACGCGGCACTTCCGCCGATGAACAGCTTCGGGTTTATGCCGAATCCGGCGATAAATTCGAGCCGGTCGTTGATATGCTGATTAAAAACACGCTCGAAAATGTGCCGGAAAATTGTTTCGATTAAAACGTCGGGGCAAATTAAAACCACCACGACGTTTATTCTACGTCGTCGCTTTCGTTGTCAATCACATATTTATAACTCATTTCGATGGCAAGATTCACGTCGGCTTCGGTCGCCGGATGTTTGACGGTGTTCTTGCCAATCATTTCCCAAACTTCCGCGTCCGTCCATTTCGCCTGCGGATTTTTGCGCTGGAGAAAAATTTTATAGGTAATCCGGTGCGCGACTTCGTTGAGCCATTTGGCGCGTTCGACCCGTTCATCGTCGGGAATGCCTTCAAAAAACAAAACGCCGCGCATCGAAACGGTCAAAAAGTGCGCGAACAATTCGTAAAAATATATTCGCTGCTGCGGATTCAAAGCACCGATTTTTTCGACGTAATCGAAGTCCATATTTCACTTCTCCGATATTTAATTTTATTGTTCGTGCTTCAATGCCAATTTCAAAAAGTTCTCGAATAAAATTCTTCCGTCGCGTGAATCGATCGGGTGTTCCCAGCGGGTCGGGTTTTTTGACCAGTCTTCAAACGATTTTTCGAGGTGAAACTGAACGGAATAAATCAATTGTCCGCCTGAGCGTTTGACCATCATTTGGTTTTTGCACAAATAAGCGGTGGCGAGTTGTTTGAAACCTTCGGGAATGCCTTCGACTTGCAGACCGTGATTTTGCCAGACGCGCAGGATGTTGTCTTCCAGCGTGTAATCCTGCCAGATGCCGCTTTCGACATCCGCCGCGCCTGCAAAAATCGGGTCGGTCGCGTCGGTGATTTTGATGAAGCGATATTGATATTCGACGATGCGGTTCGTGCGCTTTTCCGCCGCGTCGAGATGGTCGAGCGTCGTCAATTTATTGCCGAAACTCGTGCCGACGAGTTGGTGCGCTCCGCAAATTGCCAAAATAGGAAGTTTTGTTTCTCTGATAAACTCGCCGAATTTTTCGAGATGCGCCGGATTGTAATAATCGAAATCGGAAAGCGTGCCGCTCATCACAATCGCGTCGGGTGCAAACTGTTTCGCCGCTTCGCCGACTTCCGACAAATGCACGGTCAAAGTTTTCGGCTGCTGGACGAGGCGCAGAACATTTTTGGCGATATTGTCGCACGCCATTCCCGAAATTTTGCGCTCGAACCGCAGCTTGCTTTCGCGTGTGCCGTTCCATTCCGCCCGCGCCAAATCGGAAATGTCGCTGTCGTAACGCAGTAAATCGTTGACGATTAAAACTTTGGCGTGTTCGATGCGCTTTTCGATTGGCTCGTAACGGCAAAAAGGACGATT
>JAJAYR010000337.1 GCA_026786155.1 Pyrinomonadaceae bacterium | reverse complement strand
GAGTTGTATTTGCCAATAAAACTAAAAACTAAAACTAAAAACTAAGTTTGTTGCAAATAAATCTGCTCGATGTAATCTTTCAACATCCTATCGCTCGAAAATTGCGGTGTCAGCGTCGCCAGCGCGTTTTTCATCCGGCGAATCCATTCGGTTTGTGCGCCGTTTTCGTCTTTGGCGTAATAAGCCGGAACGACTTCGGTTTCCAGAATCGTATAAAGCGATTCGGCATCTTCGGCATTGATTTCCGCTTCGTCCGCGTCGTCTTTGTCTCCCGCCGCGCCGATTGAAAAACCGTTGTCGCCGTTGTCGCCTTCAATCCACCAGCCGTCTAAAATTGATAAATTCAGTCCGCCGTTCATCGCCGCTTTTTGTCCGCTCGTGCCGCTGGCTTCCATCGGACGAATCGGCACATTCAGCCAAACATCAACGCCCTGAACCAAATAACGCGCCACTTCCTGGTCGTAATCTTCGATGAAAACCGCCCGCTGCTGCCATTCGGCATTGCCGCCCAGACTCATTAAATTTTGTAAAAGTGCTTTGGCTTTTTTGTCCTGCGGGTGCGCTTTTCCGGCGAAAACGAATTGCACGGGCTTTTCCGCGTCGTTGACCATTTTCAAAAGCCGTTCCAAATCGGTCAAAAGTAAATTCCAGCGTTTGTAAGCAGCGATGCGACGCGCAAATCCGATGGTCAAAACGTCCGGCGAAAAAAGCCGGTTCGTATCTTCGCGCTCGTTGATTGTTTCGTGCAAGCCGGTTTCCTTCGAGAAGGTTTTCAGACGAATAAACGAAATCAAAAGCTGTTTCAATCGCCGGTGCGTCTGCCATATTTCCGCGTCGGGAATTTTTTCAATCGCTTCCTGCCACGCCGTTTGATTTTTCAAAACTGCCGTCCAATCCGCGCCGACGTATCGCTCGAAAAGTTCCTGAAACGTCGGCGCAATCCACGTCGGCGCGTGAACGCCGTTGGTGATGTGCGTTATCGGAACTGCGGCTGCCTCCGTTATTTCGGGAAACATTTTCAGCCACAACTCGCGGGAAACTGCGCCGTGTTTTTCGCTGACGCCGTTCGCCGAACGCGCCATTCGCAACGCCAGCGGCGTCATCCCGAACCATTCTTCGGTATCTTCGGGCTTAGTTCTGCCGAGCGCGAAAAACTCGTCTTTCGAGATTTTCAAAGCGGCGATGTAATTTTCGTCGAAGCATTCTTCGATTTGATTCAGCGGAAAAGTGTCGTTGCCCGCCGCGACCGGCGTGTGCGTCGTAAAAACGCATTGCTCGCGGACTCTCGCCGTCGCTTCTGCAAAATCGGCTTCGGGATTTTCGTGCAAAAATTCCCGCGCCAATTCGAGCGTCAAAAACGCCGAATGTCCTTCGTTCAAATGATAGACCGACGGCGCAACATCGAGTTGCCGAAGCAGTCGAACGCCGCCGATGCCTAAGATTTTTTCCTGCACGATGCGCGTTTCCGTGTCGCCGCCGTAAAGATGTCCGGTAATCAGCCGGTCAACTTCCGAATTATTTTCGACGTTCGTATCGAGCAGGTAAAGTTTGATGCGCCCGACCTGAGCGAGCCACGCTTGCGCGAAAACTTCGCGCCCGCGAATGCGAACTTTGATTAAAATGCGTTCGCCGCCGTCGTTTGTAACCGGAACGAGCGCGAGTTCGGTGGCGAAAGAATCAAGATAAGTTTCCGTCTGCCAGCCGTCGTGCGCGATTTTTTGGCGAAAATAACCGTAGCGATAAAGTAACCCAACCGCGACGAGCGGCACGTTCATATCCGAAGCCGATTTCAAATGGTCGCCCGACAAAATTCCGAGTCCGCCCGAATAAACCGGCAAACTGTTATGCACACCGTATTCGGCGCAGAAATAGGCGACCGGATTTTGTTCGGTTATTTTCCCGAATGAGTTCGGTTTGGCGGCGAGATATTTTTCAAACTTGTCGGAAAAACTTTTGAGTTTGGCGACGTAATCGCTGTCGTTCGCCTTTTGCCAAAGTTGCAAACCGCCGACTTTTTTCAAAAAAAGACGCGGATTCTGCTCACATTTTTCCCAAAGTTTAGAATCGAGTTCGCGGAAAAGATTGACGGCTTCGTAATTCCAAGACCAGAAAAAATTCCACGAAAGCGCGTCTAAAAACTCGAGGTTTTCGGGAATTTCGCGTTGAAAATAAAAATCGGTTTTAAAGTTGGCGGCGGTTTGCTGACTGACTGCGGATTGCATAATTTGTAAAAATTTCCCTTGAAATTTCCTTCATAAACTTCCGAATTTCTTCGATTCTAAAAAGGAAAAGTGATTGGAAAACTATAAACCATCGAGAATTAAGTGGCAAATTAAGTTAGCGCAAAGCACGGTAACGCCAGTGTCCGCGCGAGCGGGACGCTCCCGCGACAGCCAGCGCGGACGCTGGCGTTACATTATCTCACGTTAGCTGAACTTCGGATTTTCGACAAACTTTCGCGCGTCGTCCTGCGAATAGAAAACCAGAAAAACCTGCGTAATAGTCAAATTATGATTTAAGAAATCTTCGATGACCTGCGAAGAAACCTGCGCGGCTTCCTCTTTCGGATAAGCAAACGCGCCGGTCGAAATCGAAGGAAACGAAACGGTTTTGATATTATTTTCAGCCGCCAGCCGCAGACAGTTGGCGTAGCAATCGGAGAGCAACTGCGCGTCTTTGCCTTTGTTCGAGCCGTAAATCGGACCGACCGCGTGAATGACGAATTTCGCCTTCAAATCGCCGCCCGCCGTGATTACCGCTTCGCCGGTCGGCAAACCGTTCGGATAATTTGACTGCCGAATCTTTTTGCATTCGTATAAAAGGCTTGCGCCCGCCGCGTCGTGAATCGCGCCGTCCACGCCGCCGCCGCCCATCAGAGTCGAATTCGCCGCGTTGACGATGGCTTCGGTTTCTTCCTGCGTGATGTCGCCGAATTTGACGACGACGCGCCCGCCCATAAAATTTTCGTTCATCGGATTATGTTAGCGGTTCGACGGTGATTTCATCAAACATCGCCTGTCGGCGCAGCGTTTCGGCGAGCAGTTCGGCTTTGCGGCGATTGAGAATCAGCGGCGAAGAGCGGCACGAGATTTCAAAAACTTCGTCGTCGAGCATCGCAATTTCCAATTCGCCGAGCGGAATGCCGCTGACGACTTGAATATCTTCAAAATTTTGAATGCGAAAGCGTCCCGTTTGCTCGACGAAATCTTCGACGAAAGGGTCGTGCAGCGCGTGTTTGGCTTCTTCGACGGTGAAATAACTTCCTTCAACTATTAAACAAAACTCGTTAGATTTTGGGTCGCTCATAAAAAGACGGGAGATAAATCCTCGAACATTCGAGAATTTTACAACAATTATTTTCAGTTAATCAATAGTTTTTTACGATATAAACACTTTAACAAAATTAAGTAGTCCGTAAATTAAATTTTTGAGTCTTCAGAGTTCAAACTTTAGTTTGCATTCCGCCGCGCTGCGCTGGCGGAAACACGCTCAAGCGTGGACTCTAAACTTTTGCAAAACACTCGTAAATTTAATTTACGGACTATTAAGCAAGTGAGCAAAAGTTTTGAGGTGTTTTGAAAAGTTCGGAGTCCAAACGCGGAACGCCCTTTGCTAACCGCCGCGCTTCGCTGGCGGTTGTACGCTGAAGCGTGGACTCTGAACGAAAAACAAAACGTCGCCAAACTTTTGCTCAGGTGCTTATTAGTTTCATTTGTTTTTGCTGGAGTGCGTAGGTCGGCAGAATTTGCCAATTCATCGCTCAACGGCGACAACTCTTTGCGTCGCGGCAGTTTATTCTTTATGATTTTTAGAAACTTCTGTAAGTTGAGAAAAAAATAAAAATGATAATACCCGTAAAATGGAGCGACGAAGGCGTTCAGATGCTTGACCAACGCCTGCTTCCGACCGAAGAAAAATGGCTGACCTTAAAAAGTTACACGGAAGTCGCCGACGGCATCCGTGAGATGGTCGTGCGCGGTGCGCCCGCGATTGGTGTTTCCGCCGCGTATGGAATCGCTTTGGGCGTGAAGAATTTCGTCGGCACGAACATCGCCGATTTGGAAGAAGAATTCGATTACATCGCCGAAACGCTGGGCAAAACGCGCCCGACCGCCGTCAATCTTTTTTGGGCGATTGACCGAATGCGGCGCGTTTTTCAAGCGAACAAAAGCAAATCAATTTCCGAAATCAAACAGATTTTGATTGCTGAATCGAAAGACATTCACGAAGAAGACATCGAATCGCAGCGGATGATTGCCGAATACGGCGGCGAACTTCTCGAAGATAATTCGACCGTTTTAACGCATTGCAACGCGGGCGCGTTGGCGACCGGCGGCGTTTGGGGAACGGCTCTCGGCGTGATTCGCGGCGCAGTCAATCAAGGCAAAACCATCGCCGTCATCGCCGACGAAACTCGTCCGTATTTGCAAGGTTCGCGTTTAACCGCGTGGGAACTTCTTCAAGACAACATTCCGGTAACTCTAATTACTGATAATATGTCCGGTCATTTGATGAAAAAAGGGCGCGTGCAGGCGGTCGTCGTCGGTTCAGACCGCATCGCGGCGAACGGCGATGTCGCCAACAAAATCGGAACTTATATGGTCGCGGTGCTGGCGAAACAGCACGACATTCCGTTCTACGTCGCCGCGCCGCTTTCGACGGTTGACTTGATGTGTCCGACCGGCGAAGAAATTCCGATTGAAGAACGCGACATTCGGGAAATCACGCACATCAAAGACATTCAACTTGCGCCCGAAGGAATTTCCGTCAACAACTACGCCTTCGACGTTACGCCGAACGAATTCGTTACGGCAATCATCACCGAAAAAGGCGTGGCTCGCGCTCCTTACACGGAAAGTTTGCGAAAGATGTTTGAAGATTAAAATATACGAATCAAAATAAAAATTCGATTGAAGTCGCCAACGGCGACCGATATTATACGCAGAGCGAGAATCGCTAGGAATTCGATAAGCAAAGTTCCGACGCTGAAAGTGTCGAATAAGTGAACGACGACTGTTATTCGCTTTCAGCGAAGTTGCGCTTAACGCCTCGAATTCCTGGCGATTCTCGCTCTGCGTATAATGTTAGTCATCTTCGATGACAAAATAAAGATTATCGAATACTCAAACAATTTATCTGATTTTGAAACTTAATTTTAATGATAAATTCTTTAAATGTTAACCGCGTAAAAACTTGTTGACTGTTTCCATCTTTCTATTCTAATATCAGATAGCGAAATTTCCTTAGATTTCGCTATCTGCAATGCCTCCAACGCCAAGAAAAATTAGTTTAATTTATTTCGTCATCATCACGCTGCTGCTCGTGGGATTGGTGCCGCTTGTTTTGACGGGCTGGTTTTTGTCCGACCGCAGCGGGCGCGAATTGCGGGCGGCGGAAAATCGCTACCAAACACAGCTTGTGCAGGAAAAAGCCAGACAGATTGAAATGTTCGGGCAAAGATACGGCGATTTAGTCGGCGGCTACGCGAAGGCTCTGGAGTTTTCGGACAATCTTGCTGTTCTTTCGTCGCCGCAAACGCAGGAAAAACTCGGCGCGACGCTCAAGGAAAATCCGAATCTGCTGGCGTTTTACGTCAAACCGCTCAACGACGAATCGCTGTCGGTCTTTCGTTCGGAAGCGATTCAAAAAAATGAAATTGAACTGCTTGCGGCAAAGGCTTTGGGAAATTTGAGCGCGAAGAAAATCGCGTTCGGTCAGCCGGAAAAAATCGCTTCGAGCAACGAGATGGTTTTGACGGTTGCCGCGCCGGTCTTCATTAAAAACAATGTCGCCGCCGGAGTCGTCGCGGGTTTTTGGCGTGAGGAAATAGCGCGTTTGTTTTTTGAAAATAATCAGTAGAGCGAAGCCGATTTATTGTAATACGGCTTGCCG